>NZ_JAWCTQ010000050.1:0-54105 GCF_032423885.1 Streptomyces tamarix
CCCCCCCCCGGGCGGCGGCCCCGCCCCCCGCCGCCGGGGGCTCCGCCTCGGCGGGCCCGTCGACCCACCGAGGCGGTGGGGCCCGCGCGCCGGAGCGGCCGGAGCGGCGGGCGGGCGCCCGGCGGGCGCGGCCGGAGCGGCGGCCCCGACGGCGAACGCGAAGGCCGCGAGCGTGCGGTGACCCCCGGTCACACGGGCCCGGTCCCCGCCGCCCCGGGATCCGCCGAGGACGTTGCGGCATCGGTTACGAAGCCGCTACACCCCGTTAACTCGGGGGATTTCACAGGCCATAGCCTGAGGGGCGTCACCTCCCCTTCCCGAGAGGAACGAGCTCCATGAAGGCACGTATGGCACGGATGGCCGCGACCGCCGGACTCGGCGCGTTGCTGACGGCGGGCACGGCCCTGGCGCACCCCGCCGCCGCGTCCGTCCCGTCGGCCGACGCGCAGCCGGCACCGTCGTGCGTCACCTACTGGCAGAGCTGGCGCTACGCACAGGTGGCGAACGACTGCACGACCGCCGTGGACGTCAAGGTGGTCTACCAGGACGGCGCGGAGGGGGTCTGCCACACCGCGCAGCCCGCCACGACGACCACGGTCGGCGAGGGCTACACGGGCACGCACGGCCACGTCGACCGCATCGCGCTCTGCTGAGCCTGACCGCCACCCGCCCGACGCCGCGTTAGGCTCGTCGGATGGCGAAGTACTTCGATGTGCACCCCGACGACCCGCAGCGCCGCGTCATCGGCAACGTGGCCGAGATGATCCGCTCCGGCGCCCTCGTCGCGTACCCCACGGACTCCTGCTACGCGCTGGGGTGCAAGCTGGGGAACCGCGAGGGCCTGGCGCGGATCCGCAGCATCCGCGACCTGGACGACCGCCACCACTTCACCCTCGTCTGCCAGAACTTCGCCCAGCTCGGCCAGTTCGTGCACATCGACAACGACGTCTTCCGTGCGCTGAAGGCCGCGACCCCCGGGCGCTACACCTTCATCCTCCCCGCGACGAAGGAGGTGCCCCGCCAGTTGCAGCACCCGAAGAAGAAGACCGTCGGGGTGCGCATCCCCGACCACACGGCGACCCAGGCCCTCCTCGCCGACCTGGGCGAACCGCTCGTGTCGAGCACGCTGCTGCTGCCGGGGGAGGAGGAGCCGATGACGCAGGGCTGGGAGATCAAGGACCGGCTCGACCACGTCCTCGACGCCGTCCTCGACTCGGGCGACTGCGGCACGGCGCCGACCACGGTCGTCGACTTCTCCGGCGGCGCACCGGAGATCGTCCGCCGGGGCGCCGGGGACACGTCCCGCTTCGAGTAGCCACCGGCCGGGCACTTCGCCGGCGGGGAGGCGGACCCGCCCCGGCCGGGCAGGGGGAGCCCTTGCGGAACCCGCGGGGGAGTCCTCGCGGGGCCCGCGGCGGCAGCGGCGCCGCGGCCCTCCTCACCGCCGCGGGCACCCCGACCGCCGCGTCCCCGCTCCCGGGGCCCGGGTGGCCGCGGCGCCGGTCGCGGCGTACCCGCCCTCCCGCGTCGACGCCCCGCGCACCGCAGCGCCCCTCCCGCACGGCCCCGCCTCCCCGACCGCCCACCGGTGGCGGTGGCGCGCCTGGCCGTCGGCGCCCCGCGCCCCACCGGGGCCGTGGCGGTCGCGGCGAGGGCCGCGTGACGGTGCCGTACCGACGCCCCGCCCCGCGGTGGCGCGGTCGCTGACGCCGTTTGGCCCCGGTGGGGTGTCAAAGCCGCTCGTGGGCGACGTCGTCGTCGCCGGGCCGCCCGCCGCGGTGCCTGCGCCGGGCCTTGAGCAGCCGCATCCGGTCGAGGCGCGAGATGACGGGCGAGGCGCTGACGCCGTGCACGACGACGGAGGCGAGGACGGTGAAGGTCACGACGGCCCAGAGCTCCCCCGCCGGGACGTGGAAGCCCTCCACGCCGAGGGCGTACGCGAGGTAGAACAGCGACCCGATGCCCCGGATGCCGAAGAACGCGGTCACGGCGCGCTCCCGAGGACCGGCGGCGGTGCCGAGCTGCGCCACCCAGCCGGTCAGGGGCCGCACGGCGAGGAGCAGCAGCAGGCCGACGAGGGCGCCCTGCCAGGTCAGCGGGGCGAGGGCGCCCTGGGCGACGAAGGCGCCGAGCAGGAAGAGCAGCCCGGCGGTCATGAGCCGTTCGACCTGCTCGACGAAGTCGTGCAGCACCGTGTGGTAGCCGTGGGCGCGCTCGGCGGCCCGGATCCGGCACGCGGTGACGAACACGGCGAGGAAGCCGTACCCGTGGGCGAGTTCCGTGACCCCGTACGCGAGGAAGGTGGCGCCCAGGGCGACGAACCCGTCGCGGTGCTCGGACAGCCGCATCGACTCCCAGCCGGTGCGGAAGAACAGCCAGCCGAGCAGCCTGCCCACGGCGAGCCCCGCCAGGACGCCGACGACGCACTTGTAGACCACGTCGCCCAGCAGCCACTGCCCGACCCACGCGCCGGACAGCCCCGTACCGGCCGCCGCGGCCAGCGCCACCGCCGCCATGACGACGGGGAAGGCGAGCCCGTCGTTGATCCCGGCCTCACTGGTCAGGGCGAACCGCACCTCGTCCTCGTCGTGCTCGGACTCGGTGGGCGCGCCGACCCGCACCTCGGAGGCGAGCACCGGGTCGGTGGGCGAGAGCACGGCGGCGAGCAGCAGCGCGGCGGCGGGCGGCCAGTCCAGCAGCCACCAGGCGAGCAGACCGGTCACCGCGATGGTCAGCGGCATCGTCACGCCCAGCAGCCGCCACGACGCCTGCCACTGCCGCCACCCCACGGGCCGGTTCAGGGCCAGACCGGCACCCATGAGCGAGACGATGACGCACACCTCGGTGAGGTGCTCGACCCAGATCCGGTCGCCCACCGGATCGACCTCGGGCAGCGGCAGCGGCGACGCCTGGAGGACCATCCCGCACAGCAGGAAGACGAGCGGCATGGACAGCGGCCGTCCGGCCACGAGCCGTGGCAGCACGGCGGCGGCGAGCGCACCGGCCCCGAACAACGTGAAGAAGAAATCACCCGAGCTCACCGCAGACATGTGCCCCTCACGCCCCACCAGTACGCCCCCTGCTCAAGCGGCACACCAGGGCGGGTCGGGCCCCGTCCTCAGCCTCCGCCTCCGTGGGAGCCTCCGCCTCTGCCTCGCAGGGCCCGACAGACCCGTGCCGGAGGGCATCCGCCCCCGTGGGGGAGAGGACCCTGCCCGGGTGCGCACGTCTGCTCGAATTGAGTACGGGTGCTCAGTCCCCGCCGCCGCCCGGCCGGCGACGATGACGGCCGACACCGCCGCAACCGGGAGACCCGCATGCTCAGCCGCCTCGCCCACGCCCTGGTCCCTGCCTTCGGCCGCCTCTCGGTGACCGCCGACCACGACGCGGACCTCGCACCGGGCAGCATCCTCGCCGCCAACCACACCTCGCTCGCCGACCCCGCCATCGTGCTCGCCGCGCTGCGCCGCCTCGGCGCCCGGCCGGTCGTCATGGCGACCGCGGGGCTGTGGAGGGTCCCCGTGCTCGGCCGCGCACTCACCCGCGAGGGCCACATCCCCGTGCACCGGGGCGACCGCCGCGCCGCACACGCCCTCGACCTGGCGGAGGCCGCCCTCCGCCGGGGACGGCTCGTCCTCATCTACGCCGAAGGGGGGATCCCCGCGCACGGGGGCACCGCCGAGGCCGCACCCGGCCCCTTCCGCAGCGGCCTGTCCCGCCTGGCCGAACGCACCGGCGCGCCGGTCGTCCCCGTGGGTCAGGCGGGAGCCCGCCGGGTCGCCTCCGGCACCCCGGCCGGGCAACTGGTGGGCGTCCTCAGCGCCCCGCTCCGCCGCCCCGCCCTGCACGTCCACGTGGGCGCCCCGCTGACGCTGACCGGCGACCGCGCCACGGGCACCGCCCGGGCGCACGCGGCGGTGACGGCCGCCTGGCGCACGGCGGCCACCCTTCTCGACGGGCCCCGGCCCCAGGACCCCGAGGCGGTCCGCGCGTACCGCGCCTGATCGGGCCGGGCCCGCCGGCCGTCCCGGAGCGGGGCGAGCGGGGCGCCTGCGGGCCACGGGACTTTTGGGCTCCGAGACCGGCGGGGCCGCCGTGTCCGCCGCCCCCTCATGCCCCTTCCCGGTGCCCGGCGCCGTCCCCGGCCTCGCACTCACCGGCCCACCGTTCAGAATCAGCCATTCCGCTTTGGTGTCCGATTTACAGCATTCACTCAGTTGGTTGGGATTTATTAAACAGCTTTGTTTCATTGGTCTTGACCAATGCCCGAGATGCTTGGCATGCTGGCGAAGACCGTAACCGATCATGCATTCCCGCGATGCGGGGAGCTCAATCGGATACGTGCCACATTCTGAGACAGGGGGCCGAAAAGGGAAGCGCTCGCCGTGATCGGCGCAGCAATGTGGATGTCAAGTGGCCACCTCGCCCGTCTCGTGACCCGAGAAAGCATCAGTCCTGCTCAAAGGTGGCAGCGCATCCTGCAAGAGGATCGCTGCGACTGTAAATGCTATGCCCCTCGCATTCCTCCATGGTGCATGAGGCCCGCGAAATCGGCGCGGAGGGCACCGCCTGCCTCATGAATATCCCGTGGACTGCCGGAGAATAGGAGGTTAGCGTCAGACGTGCAAGGAAAACTGATCACACAAAAACCCGTGTCAGTCGCATACGCGCCCGAGCGCGATTCCTCGGGCCACGCCGTCGACCTGTGGGCCCGGGTGGCCCTGCCGGCAGCGTCTCCCGAGCCGCCCGCCGAGCCCGTGGCCGCCCCCGGCCTGCGTCGTGCCCTGTCCCTGCTCGAGGAAGGCGTACTGACCAGCCGCGCCAACCGCTCCTGCGGCTCGTACGTGGCGCGGGCGGTGCCGTCGGCCGGAGCCGTGTACCCGTACGAGTTCGCCGTCCTCGTCATGGAGGACGGCGTGCCGACGGCCTTCCGGATCGACGCCGACCGCCGCACCTGTGCCCGGCTGGCCGCCGGGTCCCGCGTCACCGCCGCGCTGGACGCGTCCACGCTGGCCGTCCCGGAAGACGGCGGAGCGCTGGTGGTCACGCTCACCCGCCCCTGGCTCTCGATGCGCAAGTACGGCGACCGCGGGTACCTGTACACGCAGCTCGACGCGGGGCACGCGGCCGGGAACCTCGTACTGGCCGCGGCCGGCCGTGGCGCCACGGGGGCGCTACGGCTCCGCTTCCCGAGGGAGTCCCTCTCGGAACTGCTGGAGGCGGGCGAGAACTGCCGGGAGATCCACTCCGCGACCCTGGTGCCGGCCGGCCCGGCCGACGAGGCGTGGACCCGCTGGACCGTGCACGACGACACCGATCGGGAGCTGCGCGGACCCACCTGGCGGTCGTGGCTGGAGAGCACCTGCTGGGACTCCCTCGCCGCGTGGCCCGGGCACTTCGGCCCCCCCGCCCCCCAGGGCGCGCCCGCGCCGCTCGCCCGCATCCGCACCGGCCGGCCACTGCCCGCCGGGCAAAGCGGTCTGGGTGCCCCGTCCACCTGGCCGGAACTGATCGGGACGCGGGTCTCCAGCAAGGCGTTCACGGGCGAACCCGTCTCCGCCGCCGCCGTCTGGCAGGCGGTCTCGGCCCTGTCGACGCCGTGGGAGACCGACCTTCCCGACGCCTCGCCGCTGTCCGCGACCCTGGTCCTGCGGTCGACGACGGAACCCGAGCAGGACGCGGTGTACCGGCTGGGCACCGGTGAGCGGCAGCCTGGACGGCTGCCGTCCACCGACGAGGTGGCCCGTGCCTGCATGCAGCAGCGCGCCCTCGCCGGGGCCGCCGCCATCCTGCTGCTGCACGTGCCGCGCACCTCGCTCGCCGGGGCCGGCTCGGCCGCCGACGCCGAGAACCTGCGCGAACTCGCCTTCCGCTGCGGTGCCCTGGGGCAGCTGCTCTACCTGGGCGCGAACCGCGCGGCGGTCGGGGTGACCGCCATCGGCGGCTTCGACACGCCGCTGTGGCGCACGCTGGCGGGGCTGCCGGAGGACGACGAGATCCTGTACGCCCTGCTGCTCGGCCACCCGGACGACTCGGGCGTCAAGTTCGACCGGCTTGCCATGGCGCACGCCCAGAACGAGCGGTGAGCCCGATGTCCCCCGTCCTTCCCGACCTCCTCACCGACGTCCTCGCCCGCCACGGCGATCGCGTCGCGGTCACCGACGCCGACGGTTCGCTCGGATACGCCGAACTCGCCGACCGGGCCCGTGCCGCGGCGGACAGGCTCGCCCGGTGCGACGTGCGCAGCGAGCGGCTGCGGGTGGGCCTGTACGCCACCAACTCCGTCGACTACGTGGTCGGTTACCTGGCGACGCTGTTCGCCGGCGCGGTGCCCTTCCTGGCCGACTCGGCCTTCGGCCCGTTCGACCTCTCCCGGATCGCCGAGGACTGCGGGCTGGACCTGCTGATCCACGCCCCGGACGCCGATGTCCGGGCCGTCGTGGACGAGACCCTCACGGACGACGGAGAGTTCGGCGCCCTCGCGGTCAGCCGGGTGCGCCGGTACGACACCCCCCGCCCGCGGCTGCTGGACGACACCGAGGTGTGCCGTTTCACGTCCGGCTCCACCGGCCGGCCCAACTGCATCGAGTTCTCCGGCGCGGCCGTGTCCGCGGCGGCCGCCAACTGGGTGAAGGGCACCGGCCTCGCGGCCGAGGACCGGATCGCCTGTTTCGCCGCGCTCTCCAACGGCCTGGCCTTCAACACCTCGCTGCTGGCGGCCTTCCTGCCGGGCGCCTCGCTGCACCTGTCGCACGGCCTGCCCACCGCCTCCCGGGTCGTGCGGCTCCTGGAGAGCACCGCCGCCACGCGGCTGGTGGCGTTCCCGGCGCTGTACGAGTCGATCGTGCGGCGCTCCCCGAAGGAAGGCTTCGCCACCGTCCGGACCGCGATCTCCTCCGGCGCTCCGCTGCGCGACACCGTGCGCGAGGAGTTCACCCGGCTCACCGGCGTACCGATCCACAACTACTACGGGGTCGCCGAGGCCGGACCGCTGACGTACGCCGCCGACGGGACCGGCAGCGGGCTCGGAGCCCCCCTGCCCGGTGTGCGCCTGCTCGCGGAGGAGCAGGGCATCCGGGTCAGGAGCGAGTCGATGGGCTCGCGCTACCTCAACGCCCCCGGCGTGTTCGAGGAGCGCGTCGACGACGAGGGCTACTACCACACCGGCGACCAGGGCCGCCTGCTCGACGGCACGCTCCACCTGACCGGGCGCACGAGCCGGCTGGTCAACGTGGGCGGGCGCAAGATCGACCCGATCGAGATCGCCGAAGTGCTGCGCGCGGCCTCCGGGGTGCTGGACGCGGTGGCCTTCGAGGCCGAGAACCAGCACGGCGAACCGGCCCTGGCCGCCGTCGTCGCCGTCGAACCCGGCGTGACCGCGCAGACCCTGCGCACGCACTGCGCGGCGACGCTCCCTTCGTTCAAGGTGCCCGGAATCCTCCGCCTGGTGGACCGCATACCGGCGAACTCGATCGGCAAGCCGTCCGTCGAACACCTGCGGCGCATGCTCAGCGCCCCCCAGGACAACTGAATCCCCCTTCGAGACACAGGAATCACCCATGGACAGCAGCGCGCTCCGTACCAAGATCCTCGACCTCGCCATCGCGGCGGGGGACGGCAGCGTCACCGCCGCCGAACTCGCCGGTGCCAACTACTCGCTGCGCGACGTCGGCTACACCTCGCTCTCCTACATGCGCCTGATCGACAGCATCGAGAACGAGATCGGTGTCTACCTGGACCCGGAGGCCGCCATCGAGCACTACGAGACCATCGATTCCGTCACGGCCCTGGTGATCGCCAGCGGGACAGGCGCCGATGCCTGAGACACCCGTGAGCGACGGTCCCACGATCGGGATCGTCGGCCTCGGGCGGCTCGGCTCGGCACTGCGGTCGGTCTGCCGGGCCAACGGCGCGAGGGTCACCCTCACCGCCTCCCGCAGCGACGGCTGGTCCGTCGAGGCGGTGCCCGAGGTGCTCGTCGACGCCAGCGCACCCGAGGCGCACACCGAAGTCCTCGCCTACTGCGCCGCCCACCGGGTACCGCTCGTCGCCTGCGTCTCCAACCTGACGGACACCCAGTGGAAGGCGCTGGAGGAACTGGCCGGAGCGGTACCGGTGGTCCGGGCCACCAACCTCTCCTTCGCCCACTACCTCCAGGTCCGCGTCACCGAGTTCACCGCCGCCCTCACCACGGGCCGGTACGGCCCGACCACCACCGTCCGGGAGCGACACCCGCTCGGCAAGGCGCACCGGCCGAGCGCCACCGCGCTGGCGCTGGCGGACACCTGGGCCGGGGCGAGCGGCCGGGCCGTGGCCGACATCGCCGACGAGCGCGCCGGACTGCCGGTCAGCGAACACGAGGTGACCCACACCTGGGACGGCGAGTCGTTGCACGTGCGGCACCATGTCGGCAGTTGGACGGTGCCGGCCCGGGGCGCGCTGGCCGCCGCCGAATGGGCCCGCGCCGCATCCCCCGGCCTGGTCACCATGCGGACCGTCTACGACGACCTGACAGCTAGGAGCACGGCATGACCACCGATGAACCGCAGCCGCTGAACCCGGCCGAACGTCGGCTCGTCCTCCAGGTGGCGATCGGCGCCCGGATGCTCTCCCTCGACGGGCACGACGACTTCAACCAGGGGCAGATCTCCGCCCGGATGCCCGGCCGGGACGAGTTCTTCATCAAGGGGGCGCTGGTCGGCTTCGACGAGGCCACCCCGGCGGACGTGGTCCGCTGCTCGGTGGACCACACCCTGCCCGCGCCGCCGCTGGCGCCGCCGGAACTGCCGCTGCACCAGGCCATCTACCGGGCCCGCCCGGACGTCAACGGCATCGTCCACAGCCACGCCCCGTACACCCTGCTGTTCGGTGCCACCGACCTGCCGATGCGCCCGATCTCGCACGACGGCGCCTACTTCCGCGACCGGATCGGCCTGTTCACCGAGACCAGCAACACCGTCCTGGACATCGGAACCGGCGAGCACATCGCCAAGGACCTCGGCGAGCACCCGGCCGTCCTGCTGCGCAACCACGGCGGCGTGATCGTCGGCAAGAGCGTGCGGCACGCCTCCGTCTTCGCCCAGGTACTGGAACGGGCCTGCCGCCTCCAGTTGACCGCCGAGGGCACCGGCGTTCCGTACGCCTGGTCCACCGAGCAGGACGTGGCCGCCAAGCAGGACTTCATCTACGCCGACCTCTCCGTCCGCTCGTACTGGGACTACGCCGTCCGCCGGGTCGGCCGGCACTGGCCGGAGACCACCGACTGGGGCCGTGGCTGACCGCACCACCCGAACGGTCTCCACCGGTGGAGGACCCGTCACCACGGAGCAGGCGGGCCGCCGCGCCCTCGCGGGACGAGGGCGGGCGACGCCTGCTCCACTCACCACACCCGACACCCACGGAGGTCGTCCCATGAAGGTCCAGCGCATCCTGCCCACGGAGGAGGCGGCCGACCTGCTCGGCCTGGTCCGGGAGATCGCGGCCGGCGAACTCGCCCCCCGCGTCGCCGAGTTCGAAGCGGCCCACGAGTTCCCCCGGGAGGTCGTGCGCACCCTGGGCAAGGCCGGGCTGCTGAGCCTGCCGTACCCCGAGGAGTACGGCGGTGGCGGACAGCCGTACGAGGTCTACCTCCAGGCGCTGGAGGAGATCGCCTACCACTGGTTCGCGGTGGCCGAGGCGGTCAACGTGCACAACCTCGCCTGCTTCGGCACCGCCACCTACGGCACCCCGGCCCAGCGCGAGGAGCTGCTGCCCGGCATGCTGAGCGGCGAACTGCTGGGCGCGTACTGCCTGTCCGAGGCGGAGGCCGGTTCGGACGCGGCCTCGCTCACCACCCGGGCGGTGCGGGAGGGCGACGGCTACCGCATCACGGGCACCAAGTCCTGGGTCACCCACGCCGGTCACGCGGACTTCTACAACGTGTTCAGCCGCACCGGCGGGCCGGGGGCCCGGGGGCTGTCCTGCCTGGTGGTCCCCGGCGGCACGCCGGGCATGGTGGTGCACGAGCCGGAGCGGAAGCTCGGCGTCTGGTCCAACCCCACCGCCCAGGTCGTCTTCGACGACGTCCGGGTGCCGGCCGGGCGGTTGATCGGCCGCGAGGGCAAGGGCTTCCTGATCGCGATGGGCGCACTGGACTGCGGCCGGCTGGGCATCGCGGCCTGCGCGGTCGGCATCGCCCAGGCCGCCGCCGACTACGCCGTGCGGTACGCGAAGGAACGCCGCCAGTTCGGGCAGCGGATCATCTCCTTCCAGGGCGTCGGCTTCATGCTCGCCGACATGGCCACGCAGATCGCCGCGGCACGGGCGCTCACCCTGGCCGCCGCCCGCCTGAAGGACGCCGGCCTGCCGTACTCCCTGGAGGCGGCGAAGGCGAAGCTGTTCGCCACCGACATGGCGATGAAGGTGACCACCGACGCGGTGCAGGTCCTCGGCGGCGCCGGTTACGTCTCCGACCATCCCGTGGAGCGCTGGATGCGCGAGGCCAAGCTGCTGCAGATCGTCGAGGGCACCAACCAGATCCAGCGCATGGTCATCTCGCAGGGCCTGGACTAGCCGCCCCGGCGCGTCCAGCCCGATGTCAGCAGGTGCCGTACGCGGCAACCGAAGGGAAGGTGTGGAACAGATGACCACGGTCGAGGAGCGGACCATCAGACTGGACTCCGCGAGGGCCGGGACGGGCCCGGCCACCTGGGGGCAGCGGGCGATCTGGGGCGTCGTCACCCGGCTCGGCGACGACGCCCCCAGGTACAACCTGCGGCTCGACCTCCCCCTCGCCCCGCCCCGCCCCGCCTCCCGCGTGCTCGCGGACCTGGCGGAGCTGCTCCGGATGCACGACAGCCTGCACACCAGGCTCCTGCCGAACGGCGAGGACGGCCTGGAGCAGGTCGTGGACGGAACCGGCGAACTTCCGGTGGAGGTCCGGGAGTGCTCCGCGGCAACGGCCCCGGCGGTAGGCGAGGCCCTGATGGAGGAACTGGCGGGGCGCCCCTTCGACCACGCGCGGGAGTGGCCGTTCAGGGTCGGCCTCGTGGAGTGCGAGGGGCTGGTCCACCGGCTGGTGCTGGCGGCGTCGCACACCGCGATGGACCTGTGGGGGGAGGGCCGGATGCTCCGCGACCTGCGGTTGATCGAATCGGGGCGGTCCGCCGAGTCGCTGCTCCTGGAGCGCCCCGCCCTCCAGCCCCTGGAGGCCGCGGCGCTCCAGGCGTCGCCGCTCGGCCGCCGCCGGGACGAGGCCGCCCGGCGCTACTGGTGCGAGCGGCTCACCGCCGGCCCCCGGCGGATCTTCCTGGACCCCGCGGCGCCGGAACTCGCGGTGACCGATCCGGGCCGGCTGTTCCCCAACGCGCTGCTGCGCTCGCCCGCGCTGGCGGTCGCCGTCGAACGGGTGGCGGCGGCGCTGGCGGTGAGCGACGCCGCGGTGCTGCTGGGGGCGGCCTCCCACCAACTGGCCAAGATGTCCGGGAGCAGCGACGTCCTGTTCCAGGTGGTGGTGAGCAACCGCTTCCAGCCGGCCGCCGCCGAGTCGGTCAGCACGATGGCGCAGGAGGCCGTGTTCCTCCTCACGGACGCGGACAAGGACTTCGAGGACGCGGTACGGCGGACGCGGTCCGTCTCGTTCAGCGCGTTCCGCCACGCCGGGTACGACAAGTGGGCGCTGGACCGGGAGGTGGCGCGGCTGGTCGAACGCGGCGAGGCGGCCGACCACTCGTGCTGGTGGAACGACACCCGGGACCCGGCCGACGGGCCGTTCGACGCGGTCGAGCGGCCGCGGGCCGCGCTGGGCGAGCTGGTCGGCCGGACCGAACTGAGCTGGCCGACGGAGTTCCTGCCCCGTGCGAACGTCTCCGTGGCGGTGGACGTGCTGACCGCCCCGGGCGCCCTGGAACTCGCCATGACCGCCGACCCGGCAGTCCTCACCCGCGAGGGGATGGAGCGCTTCCTGCGCGGGGTCGAGGAATCGGTGGTCGCCGAGGCGATCGCCCTGGGGGACGGATGACCATGCGGTACGCGGGAATCGCCTGGACGGGCACGGGCTATCAGGTCGAGGTCCTCGACGGCGCGGGGCGCCGGGTGGCGGAGCCGAGCAGGTGGGGCGCCGCCCAGGTCGCCGAACTCATCGCCCGGCTGCGGGACCTGGGCGAGGAGGAGCCGCTGGCCGTGGTGATCGACAGCACCAACGGCCTGCTCGACGGGCCGATGACGGCGGCGGGCCTGGAGGTCTACCGCGCCGACCCCTGGCTGCTGCCGCCCCGGCCGCGGTTCGGTTCCGTCCCGGCCGGCCGACTGGCGGAGCAGGCCCGCAGCGCGCCCGGCGCCCTGGCCCGGGTGACCGCCGAGGGGGGCAGCCTGACCGGCCGCGCCGACGAGTACTTCGAAGGTGTGCGGCGCAGCGAGCCGATGCAGGCCGCGCTGACGGCGGCCGGACGCTGCTTCGAGCACGGCCGCCGGGACACGCCGCGGGTCGCGCTGACCTTCGACGACGGCCCCGACCCGGTGCAGACCCGCCGGATCCTGGAGATCCTGGACCGCTACGGCGTCCGGGCGACCTTCTTCTGCGTCGGCCACCACGTCGCGGCGCTGCCCGACGAGGTGCGCCGGATCGCCGCGGCCGGCCACGAACTCGGCAACCACTCCTGGTCGCATCCCTTCCTGCCCGACCTGACACCGGACGAACTGCGCGAGCAGATCGACCGGACGGCGGAGGCGGTGGCCCGGGTGACCGGCGAGGCCCCGACACGGTTCCGCCCGCCGTACGGCGCGCTGAGCCCGGAGGTGCTGGCCGCGCTGGAGGGGCATCCGGCGACCCTGACGCTGTGGGACGTGGACTCCCGCGACTGGGCCAGGCCGGGGCCGGAGCGGATCGCCGCGACCGTCCTGGAGGCCGCCGGACCGGGGTCGGTGGTGCTGATGCACGAGGGCGCCGGCGATCGCGGCCAGACCGTGCGGGCCCTTCCGTCGATCATCGAGGGCCTGCTCGGACGCGGCCTGGAACCGGTCACCGTGGGAGAACTGACCGCGCCGCCCGCCCGGGCCGGGACCGGCGGACGGTCGGCGGCGAGTCCGCCGGACGGCCTCGACCCCCGCCTCGAACCGGCTGCCGCCCCCGAGGCGTTCCGGCGGACCGGCGACGATCCGCCGCGCGGCGCGGGGTGAGACGCCGAGCCGTCCGGCGTTGCCGCCGGGCGCGGGGCGGCCCTCGGCGGGGCGGGGGAGGCAACCGGTCGTCCCGATGCGCGTCGCGGACCGCGAGCCGCGGACCGCGACCGCTTCACCACGGCCCGCGGCCCGCAGCTCACGGACCGGACGGCCACCGCGCCCGCGCCACCCGGCGCCGACGGCGAGCGGCCACTCGACCACGAAGATCACGACCTACCGCTGGAGTATGGAAAAGTCATGAAAGAACGCTCGGCAGACCACACGGCGGCGGTGGCGTCTTCGCAGATCCAGGACCGGCCCGGCGAGGCGCCGCCGACCGGACAACCGGCGATCTGGTCCCGCAACTTCCAGTACTACTTCACCGCCCGCAGCGCGGGCCTGCTCGGCTGGGCCATGCTGCCCGTCGCGGTCTCGGCCGGGTTGCTCAGTGCCGGGTACGGCCTGAGCACGGCGGGGAACGCGATGGCCTTCCTGGTGGGCCCGTTCGCCGGGCTGGTGCTGTTCGGCGGGGTGCTCGCGGACCGCTTCACCGCCCGCCGGCTGATGATCGCCGCGGACCTGGCCAACCTCACCGCCCACGTGCTGCTCGCCTTCCTCTTCCTCCAGGGCATCGACCACCTCTGGCACCTGTACGCGCTGTTGGTGGTGGCCGGTGTCGCCAACGCGATGTTCCAGCCGGGCGCCTCCTCGACCGTCCCGCTGGTGGCCCGGGACGTGCAGGGCGCCAACGGGGTGCTGCGCATCTCCGAGGCGCTCACCGCGCTGGGCGGCCCCGCGCTGGCCGGTGTGCTGGTCGGACTCGGCGCCACCGGCTGGGTGATGGTGATCTCCGCCGTCGCCTACGGGACCAGTGCGGCCTGTCTGCTCGCGCTCCGGCTGGGGGTGGTGCCCGCGCCGCCGGCCGGTGAGAGCCTGTGGCGCAACCTGGTGGTCGGGTGGCAGGAGGTCCGCAGCCGCAGCTGGCTCTGGGGCGTGATGGTGATCTGGATGTTCTTCGCCGTGTTCTCCTGGGGGCCGCAGTTGTCGATCACCGCCGGGGTGATCGTGCCCGAGCACGGAGCCACCGCCTTCGGCCTGCTCAACTGCGCGTTCGGCGCGGGCACCGTGGCCGGTGGTCTGCTGGCCCTGCGCTACAAGCCCGAGCGGCCGCTCGCCGCCGGGGCCGTGGCGATGTTGGCCTACCCGCTCTACCCGCTCGGCATCGTGCTCGACTGGCCGGTCTGGCTGCTCGCCGTCGCCCAGGTCGCGGTCGGGGTCGGCATCACCTTCTGGGGCGTCATGTGGGCCACCAGCGTGCAGACCCAGGTGCCGGGCGAGATGCTCAACCGCGTCCACGCCTACGAGGTCGCCGGCTCCGTGGGCATGTTCCCGGTCGGCAGCGCGCTGGCCGGTCCGGCCGCCGGGGCGTTCGGTACCGACCAGGTGCTCCTGGTGGGCGTCGTGTTCGCCCTCTTCACCGCCGCCGCCCTGCTGGCCGCCCGCCCGATCCGCACCCTGGGCCGGGTGCCGAACCGCGCCTGAGCGGTGCGGCGGAGGGGCGCCGACACCGACCCCGACCGGCGGTGCGCGGGCCCGGACGCGGTGCGGATCCAGCGTGGTGCGGCGCCCGGAAGGCCACGGGCGGCCCCGTCAGGACCGGGTGAGGACCGGGCCCGGTCCGGCCGCGGACGCACACGGCCAAACCGGCGGGCGCGCCGTCCTCGCGGCAGGGCGTCGGGGACGGGCCGGGGCCGCCCCCGTCGCCCGCGGCCCCGTCGCCCGAGGCCCCGGGCGCGCAGCCGGCCCCACCGGGGCGGTGGGCACCGCCGACGCGGGCCGGGGACCGACGCGGCACGGGTGACCGCGGGGGATGCTTCCGCCGCTCCGGCCGCTCCGCCCGCGGCACCGGGGCCGCCGTGACTCACACGTCCCGGCCGCTGCGCCCGCGGCACCGGGGCCGCCGTGACTCACACGTCCCGGCCGGCTTCCCGAGCCACCCGCTCCAGCCGGTTCCGCTGGTCCTCCCACCACGCCGGGTCGACCGGCGCCATGCTGTCGTTGCCCTCGTTCATCCCGACGGCGCCGTCCATGAGCTCCCGGAGGATGTCGGCGTGACCGGCGTGCCGGTGCGTGTCGGCGATCACCCGCGTCACGGCGTGATGCAGCGTCACCTCGTCCCTGCCGCTCGGCCACCACGGCACCCTGCCGGTCGTGTCCAGCGCCAGCGCGTCGATCGTCGCGTCCGAGTGCGCCCACGCCCGGCGGTAGAGGCCCACGACGAACTCGCGTGACTCCTCGGCGGTGGCCCACATGTCCGCGTTGGGCTCGGCACCGTCCTCGAGCCAGGGCAGCGGCTCGCCGGACGGCCGGCCGAAGGTGTCGCCGAGGTAGCCCAGTTCCACGCCGGCCACGTGCTTCACCAGGCCCAGGAGGTTGGTGCCGGTCGGCGTCAGCGGGCGGCGGACGTCGTACTCCGAGAGCCCTTCGAGCTTCCACAGCAGGGCGTCGCGGGCGGACTGCAGGTAGAAGCGGAGATCGGTCTTGGGATCCGATGCGGTCATGGGGTCATCCTGCTGCCCGCGTGGTCTTCGGTCACCGGATTTCGCCCTGTTCCCCCGTGATCGGGCGCCGGGGCAGGACGTAGCGGACGCTGTCGTCGGTGGAACCGGCCGGTGTGAACCCGGCCCGGGTGACGACGGCGTGCGAGGGGGCGTTGCCGTGGTCGACGGTGGCGCGCAGCACCTTCGCCTCCGGGTGGGTGAAGGCCCAGTCGACCAGGGCGCGCAGCGCCTCCGTGGCGTAGCCGTGGCCGCGCGCGGACTCCACGATGTCGTAGCCGATCTCGGCCTCGCCGTTGGCGTCCGGGGCGGCGTGGAAGCCGATGCCGCCCACGGCGCGCCGGTCGGAGGCGCGGACGATGGCGTACGTGCCCCAGCCCGGCCGGTACGTGCCGGCCTCGCGCGCCCGCACCACCAGGCCCCCGGCGAACCGCGTGCCCTCCTCCGGGCCCCCCTCGGCCCAGGCGAAGCCGCCGCTGCCGCCGCCGTGCAGATCGGCCGCGACCACGGGGGACACCTCGCACAGGACGAGCCGCTCGGAGCGGATCGGGTCGGCGTACCAGCGCCAGGCCCCCGGGCGGGGCAGGCCGTCGAGTTCACCGCGGCCGGTGGCCCACAGCAGCGTTCTCCAGGGGTCGCCTCCGCGGGGGGCCTGCGGGAAGAGCCGCTCCAGCACCCGGGCGCACAGGTGCCCGGGCGGCTGCCAGCCGTGCGCGCCGAGGGCGTCGAGGATGTCCCGGGTGTGCACCAGCGCCTCGACGACGCCCATGGCCGCGAAGCCGTCGCCGCCCGCGTCGCCGTACGGGTGCCAGGCGCGCACGTCGGGGGGCGTCCTGAGGACGGCGGCGGAGAGCAGCCCGCCGGTGGCCTCCAGGACGCGGACCAGGCCCTCGGGGGTGGCGCCCGGTCCGGCGACGATGTCGAAGGGGGCGTACCCGTCGGTCGCGCGGCCCGTCAGTTGGGTGGCGTAGCCCACGAAGTCGCTCGCGATGTGGACGGCGGTGTCGAAGCAGCTCCACTCCAGCCCGGCCGCCGGAACGGACCAGTCCCGGCCCGTCACGTCGCGGAGCGCGGAGGCGGTGGCGGTGACCGCCTCGTCGATGTCGTGTGGGCCCATGATCGTCATGGGGACGACCCTAGGGTCCCGTTCCCGAAGGCACCAAGGGTTTTGCAGACGCGGAGCGGGGCCCGCCCACGCCCCCGAACGCCCCTGGTACAGCCGTGCTCGCCACCGGGGGCGGGCCCGGCCGTGCCGCACCCCACCCGGCGTCGGACGCCCCTCGCCTACATGATGTGGTAGTTTGCCTAAAGGTATTAGGTAAAAGGTTAATGGCTGATGCACCCGGCCGAAGGAAGGGAAGGAAATGGTCCGCGCGGGACTGACCGCGGAACGCCTGGCGCAGGCGGGCGCGGAGCTGGCCGACGAGGTCGGCTTCGACCAGGTGACCGTCTCGGCGATCGCCAGGCGGTTCGACGTCAAGGTCGCGAGCCTGTACTCGCACGTGAAGAACTCCCAGGACCTCAAGACCAGGATCGCCCTGCTCGCCCTGGAGGAACTCGCCGACCGGGGCGCCGCGGCGCTGGCCGGGCGGGCCGGCAAGGACGCCCTGGCCGCCTTCGCGAACGTCTACCGCGACTACGCCCGGGAGCACCCCGGCCGCTACGCCGCCGCCCAGATGCGCCTCGACCCGGCGGTGGCCGCCGCCGGCGCGGGCGGCAGGCACGCGCGGATGACCCGGGCCATCCTGCGCGGCTACGACCTGGCGGAGCCGGACCAGACGCACGCGGTCCGGCTGCTGGGCAGCGTCTTCCACGGCTACGTCAGCCTGGAGGCGGCAGGAGGGTTCAGCCACAGCGCCCCCGACCCGCAGGAGACCTGGCCGAGGATCATCGACGCCCTCGACGCGCTGCTGCGGAACTGGCCCGCGGCATGACCGGGGCCGCTCCCGGACCCGGGGCGCGCCCGCCCGCGCACCGGCCCAGCCGAACGCACCGCACACGTCACCGACAGGTGGAGACCATGCACACCCAGGACGACCGGATCACCACCCCCGTCACCGCGGACCTCCTGCGGGGCGCCCTCGAAGTGGAACGCACCGAGCGCGGTGTGCTGCCGCACCGCCTGCCCGCCTGGGCCCGCGCCCAGTGCGCCGACGGCCAACTGGCCATGGCCGAGGCCCAGCCCTCCGGCGTACGCCTGGCCTTCCGCACCGGGGCCACCGCCGTCGAACTGGACGCAGTACCCACCAAACGGGTCTACGTGGGCGCCCCGCCCCGCCCGGACGGCGTGTACGAGCTGCTCGTCGACGGCCGCCCGGCCGGCCGGGCCAGCGTGGAGGGAGGCGACACCCTGACCATCGACATGACCACCGGGACCGTCGAGCACCGGCCCGGGCAGCCCGGCACCCTCCGCTTCACCGGCCTGCCCGACGGCACGAAGAACGTCGAGATCTGGCTGCCGCACGACGAGACCACCGAACTCGTCGCCCTGCGCACCGACGCGCCCGTCGAACCCGCGCCGGACAGCGGCCGCAGGGTGTGGCTGCACCACGGGAGTTCGATCAGCCAGGGCTCCGACGCCGCGACCCCCACCACCACCTGGCCCGCGCTCGCCGCCTCCCTCGGAGGCGTGGAACTGGTCAACCTGGGCCTGGGCGGCAGCGCCCTGCTCGACCCGTTCACCGCCCGCGTGCTCCGCGACACACCCGCCGACCTGATCAGCGTCAAGATCGGCATCAACCTGGTCAACACCGACCTGATGCGCCTGCGCGCCTTCACCCCCGCGGTCCACGGCTTCCTCGACACCATCCGCGAAGGCCACCCGACCACGCCGCTGCTGGTCGTCTCGCCCCTCCTGTGCCCCCTCCACGAGGACACCCCCGGCCCCAGCGCCCCCGACTTCAGCAGCCTGAGCACCGGGCGGTTGCGGTTCCGCGCCATGGGCGATCCGGCGGAACGCGCGAGCGGGAAACTCACCCTGGGCGTCATCCGGGACGAGCTGGCCCGCATCGTGGAGCAGCGGGCTGCCCGGGACCCGAACCTGCACCACCTCGACGGCCGCGCCCTCTACGGAGAGGCGGACTTCGCGGAGCTCCCGCTGCCCGACGGGCTCCACCCGGACGCCGCCACCCACCGCCGCGTCGGTGAACGCTTCGCCGGGCTGGTCTTCGCCGACGGCGGCGCCTTCGCCCACCGCAGCGCCTGAGACCGGGCCCCGCCCCCCCCGCCCCGAGCCCGGCGAGACGGGACGGCCCCCGCCCCCGCCGAGGGCTCCTGTTCCCGGCCGCGGGCCCCCGCCCCGGGGCCACCCGCGAGCGCGGCACCCGCCCGGCGTGCACGGCGCCCGCCCCGTACGCCGGGCGGCCCACCGGCCCGGAGGCCGTGCCGGTCGGACGTCTCCGACGGGCACGGCCTCCGGCGTTCGCGTGGGAGCGTCGTCACCGGGCCGTGAGGGCCTCGGCGACCGCCTCGCCTAGCAACAGCACGCGCAGCACGTGTCGACCCGTACGTCGTCGACGACCGGGCCGTACGCGCCCGGCACCGTGCTGGCGAACCCGAGCGTCGTCGTCGGCCCGTTGGCCACGAACGTCACCTGCCGGGTCACGTAGCCCATGGCGGCGCGCGTCTTGCCCGTGGAGTCGAACGAGAAGTCCTGGAAGTTCTGCCCGTCGACCAGGACCCGGCCCGTCTTCACCGCAGGGCCGCCCGCCGGGTTCGCGGCCAGCGAGTAGGTGACGGTGTACTTCTTCCCCGCGGTCGTCGTGAAGGTCTGTGACACCGTTCCGGGCTGTGTGGCGTTGAGGTCGACGGACTGGTCCCCTTCGGCGGCCTGCCAGAACCCGGCACCGATGAGGTCCACCGCCCCGCTGGTGACCCTCCACGGACCGATGGACTGGCCGCTGGAGAGCGTCGTGAACGAGTTCGCCGGGGCGGTCGGGTATTCGAAGCTGCCGTCGTCGAACCGGCTCGCTGCCGAGGCCGGAGAGGCCAGTGCCATGGCCGTTCCGGCCGTGAGTAACCCGGCCAGGGCGACAGTGGCGAAGGAGCGCGAAACCACCATGAGTACCTCCTGGGAGTGGTGACGTTCCGGTGGAGCATGGCCAAGGCTCCTGCCTGGGCGGGAGGGAGGAGAAGGGCCGCGCCCCGGCGTGCGGAGGCGGTCGTCGGACCGCGTGGTGCGCGGGCGCCGGGGCGTTCCGGCGCGAGCCGGTGGATCAGCGCGCACACCGGCGTGCGCACCCGCCACGACGGGATGGCGCGATCGGGACGCGGGTGCCGGTCCTCGAACTCGCCCTTCCGACACGCCTCAGCGGTCGCGTGACGGATCGCTCGGGGCTTCCCCTCCCGAGGTTGGAGGCACGGCGAAGGCGCCCCACGGGGCCGCGGCCCGCCCGACGCGCCGGCCTCGTTCCTCGGCCTCGAAGGGCGGCCGGGCGCGGTCCCACCGCTCGGCGGCCGTCCTGAACTCGTCGTACGTGCCGCTCACCGCCCGCCCTCCCGCTCCGGTGCGCCCCCGGGGCCCGGCGCCGTCGGTACGGGGGCGGGTCCGGCATTCCGTCGGAGCCTCGTGCGCGGGCGGTCGTCGCCGCCACCGGCAGGCGTGTTCCCGCCGCGTCCGCCGGGGCCGTTCCTCCTCCGCGTACCGGCGCCGGAACCACCAGCCGTCCACCCGCGTCCCCGCTACCGAAACACCGCCCCCTCACACCACGGGAGTCACCGTTGTCCCTGCGCCGAGTCCTCGCCACCTCCACCACCGCGACCGCTCTCGCCGCTCTCACCGCCGTGGCCGTGCCCGCCACGGCGGAGGCGTCGGTGATCCAGATATGCGGCGTGCGGTCCAACGGCGTCCTGTGGTGCGGCAACAACGCCCCCACCTCGATCCGCAACTACCCCCACACCACGGACAGCTGGCAGGTCGACACCCTGCGCACCACGTACAGCTGGTTCAACTGCTGGACCACGGGTTCGCTGCACGCGGGCGGCAACCGCACCTGGTACAAGACCACGGGCGACGACCACGGCGCCTCGGGCTTCGTCCCGGCCGCCGCGGTCCACACGTCCTCCTCCTTCGACGCCGACCCCTCGGCGCACGGTCTGCGCCGCTGCTGACGGCGCACCGCCGTTCGCCCGCCCGTCAGTCACCGGCCGTTCGCCCTCACCCGTCACGGTGGCCGAGGGGGCGTTCCGCCCCCCGGGGGCCCGGCGCGCGGGCACTGTGGCCCCATGCGAACACACCGGCTCGTGCCCGCCGTCCTGGCCACCGTGCTCGCGCTCGCCGGATGCGTGTCCGTGCAGGGCGGCCCGCCCACCCCGCCCGTGCCGGGGAAGTCACCGGCCGGGAGCCGCCCGCCCGCACCGGCGTCCCCGACACCGCCCGCCCCGCGTGAGGAACTGGCCGGCACGGACCCGGTCCCGGTCGCGGCGACCCCGCGCCGTACGGCCGCCGGCCGGGGCGCCGCACCGACCGGCGCGCCGCCCCGGAGGCTCGGGCCGAAGGACCACCGGGCGGACCCACCGGGGCGGGCGCGGCGGACCGGGGCCGGGGAACCGGAGCGCGGCGGGCGGGGGAGGAAGCCGTCGATCACGGTGCCCCGGCCCGCGCCGCGGCAGACAGTCCGGATGCGCGACCTGTGCCAGGCGGCGCGCGGCACCGTGGACCGTTCCCTCGCCGACCTGTGCCACCGTGCCTACGGCTGACACGCGTCGGTGCGCGCTCCCGCGTCCGCGGTTTTACGGTCCGGGCCCCGGCCGCCGGCTCGGAGGGGGGAGCGGCCGGGGTCGTGAAAGGGGTTGGCCCCGCCACCGGGACAGGAGGGTGGCGGGGCCGGGTGCCCGGCGCCGGTCGGGGGGGTGTCGACGCGCGAGCTCGGGTCGAACTCCTGGTGCCCCCGATCGGTACGGGTATGCGGCCCGGTACCGAGGAAATTCCGGCGACCGCTCCGCCGCCCGATCAGGCGCTCGGCCGCGGCCGTGCGCGGGCCGCCCCGACCGGGGAAGCCACGTCGCCGTGGCCCCCGACCGCCGAGCCCACGGCTGGGGGAGACGCGTCTTCCCGCGCGAGGACGTACGCGGAGAGGGCGGCGCGGACCGTGTCGTGGAGGCGGTGGGGACGACCGCCCCGAGGCCGGGCGCGTGCCGGCAGGGTGCCGGACACCCGCGCCGACCCGGTAGGGGCGCGGGCGCCCCGCGCGCGGCACGGTCTCACGAAGGCCCCCGCCCGCGAGGCCGGCGGGTTACCGGCCTGCGGTGCGGGAAGCGGCCGAACGGCTCGGGGCGTCCGGCCGTCCACTGCGGCGGGCGGGGCGGTCGTGCGCCGCGGCCGTCTCCACCGCTGTCCCGGCACGCGCCCCCGCGCGGCGGGCGCGGCGGTGGCGTGAGCGACGGACGCGTACCGGCCCCGCACCGGAGCGGGCTCCTCGCCGCGCACCGCGGGCGGCGCGACCCCTCCGCGCGACCCGGCCCCGGCGGCGCGCGTCCCGGCGGAGGCGGGGCCGGGGCCGCGCGGGTCACGCCTGCGGGGTCCGGGCGTCGTAGCGGAGGAAACCGGGGCGGGCGAGGGCCAGGAGGCCCACGGCGACCACGCACGCGACACCCCCGGCGACCACGGCGGCGGACGGCGAGAAGAGGTCACCGGCCGTCCCGGCCAGGAAGTCGCCGGCCCGGGGGCCACCCGCGACCACGACGATGAAGACGCCCTGCAGACGGCCGCGCATGTCGTCGGGGACGGCCGCCTGGAGCACCGTGGAGCGGAAGACCATCGAGACGGTGTCCGCGCAGCCGGCGACGGCGAGGAAGGCCAGGCCCAGCCAGAGGTGGCGGGTCAGGCCGAACACGGCGATCGCGGCCCCCCACGAGGCGACGGCCAGGACGATGGCCAGGCCGTGGCGGTGGACGCGGCCCAGCCAGCCGGAGAAGACGCCGCCGAGGAGGGCGCCGACGGCGGGCGCGGCGACGAGCAGGCCGGTCGTCCGGGCGTCGCCCCCGTACGACAGCAGGGCCATCGCCGGGAACAGCGCCCGCGGGTGGGCGAGGACCATCGCGCAGAAGTCGGTGTAGAACGTCATGCGCACGTTCGGCCGGGTGGCCAGGAACCGCAGCCCGTCCAGGACGGACGGCCGCTTCGCCCCCTCGGTGCGGTGCGGCGGCATCGCGGGCAGCCGCCACATCGCGTACAGGGCGGCGCCGAAGGCGACGGCGTCGATCAGGTAGGCGGCCTCGTACCCCCACGCCCCGACGACGAGCCCGCCCAGCATGGGGCCGATCAGGGACCCGGAGGTCGTCGTCATCGACGACAGGGCGTTGGCCGCCGGGAGCTGCTCCTTCGGGAGGAGGCGGGGGATCATCGCGCTGCGGGCGGGCGAGTTGACCGCCCCGCAGACCGCCTGCAGGGCCACCACCGCGTAGAGGAACCACACCCGGTGGAACCCGGCGACGGCGCCGGCGGCCAGCACCGCGGAGAGCGCGGCCAGCCCGACCGCGCTGACCAGGCCGAGGAGCCGGCGGTCGACCGCGTCCGCCACAGCGCCCCCGTACAGCCCGAACGCGACGAGCGGGACGAGCGTGAACAGGCCGACCAGACCCACGGAGAAGCTGGATCCCGTCAGTTCGTAGACGTGGAGGGATATCGCGAGGGTGGTCATCCCCTGGCCGGTCCAGGAGATCGTGTTGCCGATCCACAGCCGCCGGTAGTCCGGGCTGGTGCGCAGCGGCGTCAGGTCGGCGAGTACGCGTCGCCGCGGCGCGGCCGGCGCAGTCGGCGGGTCGTCGGTCCCGTGCGCGGTGCCGGCTCCGGAGGTCTCGTTCATCGCGGCGCCCACGGGGCGCGGGGGAGTGGGGCGTGGTGGGGTCGCATGGAGCGCAGTATAGGAGCGCAGTGATTTGCGCTCCTTACGATTCGGCTGTCACCGGTCGAGGGTCCGAGCGGTGGCGGGGCCCTCGCCCCGGGCGCTCCGCGGCACCCCGGGGCAGCCGCGTCACGCCGAAGCGCGCCGGCCGAGGCCCCCCGCGAGCGGTTCGCGGAGTACGGACAGCCGCTCCCCGTGGCCGGCCGGGGCCGCCCCGCCGGGGGTCAGCGCCATCCGAAACGGCGGTCGACCACCGCCGCGAACTCCTCCAGGGTCAGTACGGCGTCCCCGTTCTGGTCCGCGCTGTCGAACAGCGCGGAGGACGCCTCGGCGTCCCCCACGCCCCAGAAGGGCAGATCACCCGCCGCGGCCAGGGTCGGCCCCTTCGTCCGCAAGGCCTTGATCACCTCTTCGCGGGTCAGCGTCCCGTCGTGGTCGAGGTCGAGCGCCTCGAACAGCTTCCGGGCCTTGTCACTGATCACGTCGGTCTCGTCCCCTTCGTTCGCGGGTGGGCGGCCCGCCCGCTCGCCCGCGAAGACGCGTCCCGCCCCGCGGGGGTTGCCCCGGAGTCGTGCCCGGCGCGGTGGCGCCGTCCGGCCCCGAACGCGTCGCCCCCGCGCCCGTACGATGTGGCGCGCGGGCCGGCCGCCGGGTGCGGCGGGTGTCGCCACGGAAACACGGAGGAGACACTGTGCTGCATCTGCGGGTCATCGTGCCGGCCGACCGGACCGACGACATCGTACGGCTCGTGGAGGGGACGGTCGGCTGCACACACCTCGCGGTGCTGCCGGGCGCCGCCCGCGACCCCGCGGGCGACGTGGTCATGTTCGACGTGGCGCGCGAGGTCGGCGACGGGCTGATCGACGAACTGCGCGCGAGGGGCCTCGCCGAGAACGGCGCGATCGCCGTCGAGAACGTCGACCTGCTCCTGTCGAAAAGGGCCGACGAGGCGGAGGAGGAGGCCCCGGGCGAGGGCGCGGACGCGGTGCTGTGGGAGCAGCTGGCCGGAGCGACGCACGAGGAGTCCACGCTGTCCGTCACCTACATCGCCTTCCTGGCGCTGGCCACGATGATCGCCGCGTGCGGTGTGGTGCTGGACAACGCGATCCTGATCGTGGGCGCGATGGCGGTCGGGCCGGAGTTCGGCCCGCTCGCCGGGTTCTGCACGGCGCTGGTGCGGCGCGCCCCGCGGCTGGCGTGGCGGTCGCTGACGGCCCTCCTCGTCGGTTTCGCCGCGGCCATGGCGATCACGGTGCTGTTCAGCCTCTTCATGGACGCCGTCGGGTTGTTCTCCGTGGAACGGCTGGACGGCGAGCGGCCGAACACGGGCTTCGTCTACGCGCCGGACTGGTTCTCCTTCGTCGTCGCCGTGCTGGCGGGCGCGGCGGGGACGCTGTCGCTGACGTCGTCGAAGGCGGGCGCGCTGGTCGGGGTGGCGATCTCGGTGACGACGGTCCCGGCGGCGGCGAACGCGGCGGTCGCCCTGTCGTACGGCGAGCTCGGCCAGACCCGCGGGTCGACGGAGCAGCTGCTGCTGAACCTGCTCGGCATCGTCGTCGCCGGCACGCTGACGCTGCTCGTCCAGAAGGCCCTCTGGGCGCGGCGCGCGGAGCGCCCCTCCCGCCGGCAGCGGTTCCGCCGCCGGGCGTGAGCCGCCTCACGCGCCGGGAGCGGGGGCGACCGTACCCACCGGCGGGTTGAGGCGGGCGAAGCCCTCCTGGCGGTGGTAGGGGAAGTACGGGTACGGGGCCGTCCGGCTGCTCGCGGCGTCGAGCCTCGCCATGTGCTCGGGCGCGAGCGTCCAGCCGACGGCACCGAGGTTCTGGCGGAGCTGCTCCTCGTTGCGGGCGCCGATGATGACGGAGGACACGGTCGGCCGCTGCAGCAGCCAGTTGATGGCGATCTGCGGCACGGTCCTGCCGGTCTCCCGGGCGATCTCGTCGAGGGCGTCGACCACGCGGTAGAGGTGCTCGTCCTCGACCGGGGGCCCGTAGTCCGCCGTGTCGTGCAGGCGGCTGCCGGCGGGCAGCGGCCCGCCGCGGCGGATCCTGCCCGTCAGCCGTCCCCAGCCGAGGGGGCTCCAGACGAGGGCCCCGAGTCCCTGGTCGAGCCCGAGGGGCATCAGCTCCCACTCGTAGTCGCGGCCGACGAGCGAGTAGTACACCTGGTGCGCGACGTAGCGCGGGTGGCCGTACCTCTCCGCCACGGCCAGGGACTTCATCGCCTGCCAGCCGGAGAAGTTGGAGATCCCGAGGTAGCGGACCTTTCCCGCCCGTACCAGGTCATCCAGGGCGGAGAGGACCTCCTCGACGGGCGTGCCGGCGTCGAAGGCGTGCAGCTGGAACAGGTCGATGTGGTCGGTGCCCAGCCGGCGCAGGGCGTCCTCGCACGCGGTGATCAGGCGCGAACGGGAGGAACCCGCGTCGCCCGGTCCGTCGCCCATCGGCAGGCCGGTCTTGGTGGACACGATCACCCGGTCCCTGCGGCCCCTGATCGCCTCGCCCAGCACTTCCTCGGACGCGCCCCCGGAGTAGACGTCGGCCGTGTCGAACATCGTGAGCCCGGCGTCGAGGCAGATGTCCACGAGGCGCCGCGCCTCCCGCGCGTCGGTGTTCCCCCACGCCCCGAAGAGAGGTCCCCGGCCGCCGAAGGTGCCCGCGCCGAAGCTCAGTGCGGGGACCTTGAGCCCGGACGCGCCCAGTCGCCTGTACTCCATCGTTGCTCCTCCCTCACCCGCAGACCCTTAACGGGTCTGTGGTCCCGTTTGCCTGGTCGCTACCATAGCGGCTGCGAGCGACTAAGGGAACAGGAGTCCCGTTATGGGGTTTGACGACGCGGATCCGGGGACCGTCCGCCCGGGAGGGCGCACGGCACGCGTACGGGCAGCGGTGCTGCGGGCGGCGGGGGACGCCCTGGCGGAGCGGGGGTTCGCGCACCTCGACCTCGCCGACGTCGCACGCCGCGCCGGTGTGGGCAAGACGACCGTCTACCGCCGCTGGGGAACGGTGACGGGCCTCGTGGCCGATCTGCTGGTGGACATGGCCGAGCAGTCGCTGCCCCGGACCGAGACCGGTTCGCTGCTCGGCGACCTGCGGGCCAACGCCCGGCTGGTGTGGCGGACGTTGACCGACCCGCGGCAAGGGGCGCTGTTCAAGGCGGTGATCGCCGCCGCCACCTGCGACGCGAAGACGGCCGAGGCCCTGCACCGCTTCTACGACGTCCGCGTCCGGGAGTGGGCCCCGTGCGTCCAGCAGGCCGTCGACCGGGGCGAAGTGCCCGCGGGAACCGACCCGTACGAGGTGATCAGGGCCGTCTCCGCGCCCCTCTACTACCGCCTGCTGACCAGCGGCGAACGCCTCGACGAGGCCGCCGCCGACCGGTCCGCCGAGGCCGCCGCGGCCGCGGCGCGCGCGGGGGTGTACCTGCGGGACCGGTAGGGCCGGTGGGCTGGCAGGGCCAGTGGGATCGGTGGGGCCGGTGGGCGGGCAGGACCAGTGGGAGCGGTAGGGCCGGTGGGGCCGCTCGTGCCGGTGGACGGCGGCGGGCCTCGTGGGGGTGCGCGAAGCCGGGCGCCCACGCGGATGCCTCCGGGCCCGTGCAACCGACGGGCTCGTCGAGGTGTTCGTAAGGACGTGGGGTGAACCAAGCCGGTATCACCCGGGCGGCACCGCTCCCGCCTCCGCGCGGCCCCGGCCCCGGGGCGCCGGCGGGGACGGCCCGCTCCCCGACGACGGAAAGGCTCCTCCGATGCAACCCGACCACCGTACCGAGGCCGTTGACTCGCCGCTCGTCGATCCGGCCGAGCGGGAGCTGCCCGGGGAACCGCCCCGTCCCGCTCCGCACACGACGGCCGAACTGGACGCGCTGACCGGCCTCCTCACGGCCCCGCGGTCCCGGACGGCGACCGTCGTGGTCGGCCACAGCAGGGACACGGCCTCCTCGCAGTCCGCCGAGGCCTTCACCGAGGCGTGGGAGGCGGGCGGCGGTACGGTCCTCGCCGTGGCCGACTGGCCCGAGACGGCGGCCTCGTGGCTGCGGGCGGCCCGCCGGATGACCGCGGAGACCCCCGACGCCTGGGTGATGGCCGCGGCCGTGCCGGGCTTCGTCCAACTGGCCCGGCGGCTGCGGCACAGCACCTCGTGGGAGCCGTCCCGCACCTACTGCTTCGGTTCGCTGTGCGACCCGCGCGTTTTGGCCCTGGCCGGCCCCGGAGTCCTGCACGGACTGCGCGGCGCGAGCGCCGACGGCGGCACGTGGGAGGTCCGCGGCGGCTGGGTCACCAGGTTTCCGGCCCGGCGGGACGACGACCGGGCCCGGTCAGCAGCACGCTGACCGGACCCGGTGTCACAACGCCACCCCTGTCCGAGGGGAAGTCCCCCCGGACGCGCCGGAGGTGGGACGGAGAGGAGGAGTGGGGTTCAGAGCGAGGACTTGAACAGCAGGCGGTTCGGAGTGCCGCTGACGTTGCCGCCGATCACGTTCGTGGTGCTGTTGCTGATCAGCCAGTTGTTGACGGTGGCACTGGAGGCGTCACCGTAGGCCGACTTGTAGAGGGCCGCCACACCGCTGACGTGCGGCGAGGCCATCGAAGTGCCGCTCATCGCCGTGGAGCCGCCACCGGCACGGGCCGAGGTGATGCTCACTCCGGGGGCATACAGGTCGGTGCAGTTGCCGTAGTTGCTGAAGCTAGCCTTGCGGTCGGAGGAGTCGGACGCGGCGACCGTGATGGTGCCCGAGGCGCTGGCCGGGGACACGTTGCAGGCGTCCTGGTTCTCGTTGCCGGCCGCGACGGCCAGGTGGACACCGGAGTTGGCCAGGGCGGTCGCGGCGTTGTTCAGCGCCGCGGAGTAGCCGCCACCCAGCGAGGCGTTGGCCACGGCCGGCTTGACGGCGTTCTGCCGGACCCAGTCGAAGCCCGCGATGATGCCGGAGAACGAACCGGAGCCCTGACAGTCGAGCACGCGCACACCGCGCAGTTGGACGCCCTTGGCCACGCCGTACGTGGTGCCGCCGACGGTACCGGCGACGTGCGTGCCGTGGCCGTTGCAGTCCTGGCCGTTGCCGCCGAAGGCGTCGAAGACGTTGCGGGCGCGCCCACCGAAGTCGGCGTGGGCCGTGTCGATGCCCGTGTCGATGATGTACGCCGTCACGCCCGAGCCGTTGCGCGTGTAGGTGTACGCGCCGTCACGGCCGCTTCGCTGGTCCACGCGGTCCAGGCCCCAAGGGGCGTTGGTCTGCGTGGCCGTGGCGCTGACCTTCTGGTCCTCCTCGATCGACAGGACGCGGGAGTCGCGCCGGAGCGCCTCCAACTGGCCGGCGTTCAGGTCCGCGGCGAAACCGTTGAGGACCTTCCGGTACAGGTGGCGCGTCGTGACCGACTCGTCCTCGGCGAGACCGGCCGGGTCGGCCCCGGCCTTGAGGGTCACGATGTAACGGCCCTTGATCTCCTGCGCGGCGGGAGCCTCGGCCACCTTCAGCAGCGGGGCGGGCGTCGGCTCGGCCGCGGAGGCGGCGGTACCGACGGTGGGGGACAGGGCCAGGGGGAAGGCCAGGGCGAGGGCACCGATGTGACTTCTGCGCATGGGGAAGCGAACACCTCATCGTGTTTCCGGCCGAGGGCGTCGCCCCGGCCGGTGCGTGGGGGTGCGCCACCGAAACCGTGCGGGCACCTGCGGTGACCGGTCGGCTGGGGATGGTGGCGCGCGGGGCGGAACAGCGCGGCACGACGGCGGGCGCCGTGCGGCCGTGGTGCGGGGCAGAACATCGGGACGGGCATGTCGAGGACCCGTCCGCCCGGCCCTCCCGTTCCTCGTGACGGGACGGCCGGCACGCGCCGGGCCACGGCCGCGGGAAGGGGTCTCCGCCCCACGGGACCGAAGCGATTTCTCGGCGCGGCGAAGAACATACCGACGGTAATGGCGGGTTGACCACGGCCGAATCAGGCATGACCGCCGGCGGACACGGAGGGGACGGAGAGGTTCCCGACCATGGTCAAAGTCCGACCGGCGGCCCTATGGTCCTGCCCATGTCACCGAAGACCCCCCGCCGGCCCCCCGAAGGGCCGCCCGAAACACCGGCGTGCACGCCGGAGGCGTACCGGGGAGAGCCGGCCGACGAGCACGGCACGGCCCCGGCCGCGGCCCGCGCCGCCTACGAGGTGCTCCTCCAGCGGACGGCACAGCCCCGGGAGCCCCGCACGGCCGGCGCGCGGGACCGGGCACCCGGCGACGCGGGGGCGCTGCCCGGGGACGTACGGCGCTGGCTCGCCGAGCGGCGGCTGCTCGACGAAACGCGCCAACAGGCGCGGTCGCCCCAACGGGCGCTGCACGAGTTGATCGCCGAACACCGGTCGCGGATCGACCGGTACCGGGAGGAGCTCCACCGCGGCCTGGAAGCCGTCGACGACGTCCTGAGACTGCTCCCGGGCATGGCGCCCACCAGACGGGAGACCGTGGAGGCGGAGCTCTTCGACGACCGCGCCAGGCTGCGCAAGCGGATGGAGGACCTGGACGCCCTGTGCCGGGCGCAGGTCCTCGGCATGCGCACCAGCTTCCCCGGGCGGGAGGTCCTGGAAGAGGGCGTCGAATCGGACCTGCGGCTGCTGGAACGCGGCGTCGACCTGCGCCTGCTGGTGGCCGCGCCGGCCCTGCGGCGCACCGGCGTCGCGCAGTACCTCTCCGTACTGATGGAGCACGGCGCCCGGGTGCGCGTGGCCTCGACCGTCCCGCTCCACCTGAACGTCTTCGACCGGGCCGTGACCGTCATGGCCGTCGGGACCGCGGACGGGCAGGACGAGACCTCGGGCGACGTCATCCTGCACAGCACACGGCTCGCCGACTCCTTCGTCCGGGTCTTCGACCACCACTGGGCCACCGGGCACCCGGCGGCGTCGAGGGTGAGGCGCCCCGGCACCGGCGGGGCACCGGAGGACTACTCACCGAGGGAGCGCGAAGTGCTGGCCCTGCTCGCCGCCGGCGCGAAGGACGAGGCGATCGCCCGCAGACTGGGCTGCTCGGAACGGACCCTGCGCCGTCTGCTGACCTCGCTGGTGGCCAAGCTCGGCGCCGACAGCCGCTTCGCGGCGGGCGTGCAGGCGGTCCGGCTGGGCCTCCTGGACTGAGGCGGCGGCCCCGCGGCGCGGGCCGGGCCGGGCCGGTCCGCCACTTCTCGCAGAACAGGGAGGTGTGAGAGGTGGAGGCGCCGGGTAGACGCGGGTTCGTGAACGGGGGAGCGAGGATGGACATGGTGAAGTCGGCACACGGTGCCCAGGGTCAGGCGGCGCCGACGGCGCACACGATACGAACGACCGTCGCCCTGGAAGGCGGCACCGCCTGCATCGCGCAAGGGCGCGACGCCGCGGCGGATTTCCTCACCCGGGTCCAGGCCGAGCACGGCCTGCCCGTGTCGCTGCGTGCGATGCACCTCACGCAGCTGGTGGTGAGCGAGCTGGTCACCAACGCCCACAAGTACGCCCCCGGGCCCGCGCTGCTGGACCTGCGGATCGTCGGGGACACGGTGGAGGTGGCGGTGTGGGACAGCGATCCGGTGCTGCCCGTGGCCCGCGCCGCCGACCCGGGCAGGGTCGGGCAGCACGGGCTGGAGATCGTGATGGCGGTGGCCCAGGGCTTCGAGGTCCAGCGGGAGCCCGTCGGCAAGCGGATCACCGTACGCGTCGCCCTGCCCGACGACCCCGACGGGGACGTCTCCGGGCGGAACCCGCAGTAGCCCCGCCCCGACCGTCTGCGGCGCGGGGCCCGGCCGTCTGTGGCGCGGGGCCCGGCCGCGGCGGCGGACCCGGCGGCGGGGGGCGGCGACGGGCGCCCCCGCCGCGCCCCCGCCCTCGCCCTCGCCGCGCCCGGGGAGGCCCGGTGTCGCGGCGCTGTCGTGAAGCCGGTGTTGCCCCCGTGATAAAAGCCCGTTGCCAAGGGCGGCCCAGCCCACCGCGGCGCTGGTGCGGGCCGCCCCGCCGTGGTTGCCTGAACCCATGACCGTACTCGTGACCCGCCGCCACGTGGACTACGCGCGCGTCACGACCACGGGCTGTCGCACCGGCCGCTGACCGGACGTCACGGTCCCCGGTGACCCCTCGCCGTTCCGGCACCCCGCTCCGCCCCGCCCCGCTCCGGGGCGCGGCCCGCGGCACCGCGGTGACCCCTCCCGCTCCGTGGCGCGTCCCGTCGTACGACCGCGTCCGCGCGCCCGTACGCCGCGCCCCGAGCCCGCTCCAGCCCGGCCCCGTCCCGCCCCGCACCCGCGCGCCATGCGCCATGCGCCGACGAAGGAAGACCATGAGCCAGCCGATCGACGCCGTCACCGCCGGACACACCCCGGACGACGAGAACACCGGACCCGACACCTCCGCGTGGTCCTTCGAGACCAAGCAGCTCCACGCCGGCGCCGCCCCCGACCCGACGACCGGCGCACGGGCGGTGCCGATCTACCAGACCACCTCGTTCGTCTTCCGCGACACCCGGCACGCCGCCGACCTGTTCTCGCTGGCGGAGCCCGGCAACATCTACACCCGCATCCACAACCCCACGCAGGACGTCTTCGAGCAGCGCGTCGCCGCGCTCGAAGGCGGCGTCGCCGCCGTGGCGCTCGCCTCCGGCCAGGCCGCGGAGACCCTGGCCATCCTCAACGTCGCGGGCGCGGGCGACCACATCGTCTCCAGCACCTCCCTGTACGGCGGCACCTACAACCTCTTCCGGCACACGCTTCCCCGGTTCGGCATCGAGGTGTCCTTCGTCGACGACCCCGACGACCCCGACGCGTGGCGGTCCGCCATCCGACCCGGCACCAAGGCCCTGTTCGCCGAGGCCCTCGGCAACCCCCGCGGCAACGTCCTGGACGTCCGCGCGGTCGCCGACGTCGCCCACGAGGCCGGCGTCCCGCTCATCGTGGACAACACGGTCCCCACCCCGTACCTGCTGCGGCCGATCGAGCACGGGGCCGACGTCGTCGTCCACTCGGCGACCAAGTTCCTCGGCGGGCACGGCACCACCATCGGCGGCGTCGTGGTGGACGGCGGCACCTTCGACTTCGGCGCGCACCCCGAGCGCTTCCCCGGCTTCAGCGAACCGGACCCCAGCTACCACGGCCTGCGGTACTGGCCGGCCCTCGGAGCCGGCGCCTACGCCGTCAAACTGCGCGTACAGCTACTGCGGGACCTCGGGCCCGCCATCGCCCCCCACTCGGCGTTCCTGCTGCTCCAGGGCGTCGAGACGCTGAGCCTGCGCGTCGAGCGCCACTCCGCCAACGCCCAGGCGCTGGCGGAGTGGCTGGAGCAGCGGGACGAGGTCGCCGCCGTCCACTACCCGGGGCTCCCCTCCAACCGCTGGTACGAGGCGGGGCGGCGCTACCTGCCGCGCGGCGCGGGCGCCGTCCTCTCCTTCGAGCTGCGGGACGGCGCCGAGGCGGGCAAGCGCTTCGTCGACGCCGTCGAACTCTTCAGCCACCTCGCCAACATCGGCGACGTGCGCAGCCTCATCATCCACCCGGCCTCCACCACCCACAGCCAGCTCGACCCCGAACAGCTCGCGGCGACCGGGACGACCCCCGGCCTGGTGCGCCTGTCGGTCGGCATCGAGAACCTCGCCGACCTCAAGGCGGACCTGGAGGCGGGCTTCCGCGCGGCGAAGGGCGCGTCCTGACCGCCACCCGCGCGACCGCCCCCGGGGCCGCGCTCCCTCCCGCCACCGGTGCGTGGCGGGAGGGCGACCCGCCGGGACGCCGCCGCTGGCACCACCGGGAAGGACCCCTCCCCCTGGAGGGCGGCGGCCGACTGCCCGGCGTCCGGCTGGCGTACGAGACCTGGGGGCGGCTCGCGCCCGACCGCTCCAACGCGGTGCTCGTCCTGCACGCGCTGACCGGTGACAGCCACGTCGCGGGCCCGGCCGCGCCCGGCCATCCCACACCGGGCTGGTGGGACGGGCTGGTCGGACCGGGCCGCGCCCTGGACACCGACCGCTGGTTCGTGGTGGCCCCCAACGTCCTGGGAGGCTGCCAGGGCAGTACGGGCCCCGCCGCACCGCGACCGGACGGGCGCCGCTGGGGAGGCGCCTTCCCCCGGCTGACGCAGCGCGACCAGGTGCGGGCCGAGGCGGGCCTCGCGGACGCGCTGGGCATCGACCGCTGGGCGCTCGTCCTCGGCGGGTCCATGGGCGGGATGCGGGCACTGGAGTGGGCCGTGTCGCACCCCGGCCGCGTGGACGCCCTGCTGCTGCTCGCCTGCCCGGCGGCGGCGAGCGCGGACCAGATCGCGTGGACCTCCGCCCAACTCCACGCGATCCGCGCCGACCCGCACTGGCGGGGCGGCGACTACCACGACGCCGGACCCGGCCGGGGGCCGCACGCGGGCCTCGGCGCGGCGCGCCGCATCGCGCACGTCACGTACCGCGCCGCGGCCGAGCTGGAGGCCCGCTTCGGCAACCGGCCGCAGGGCGGGGAGGACCCCCGGCACGGCGGCCGGTACCAGGTGGAGTCCTACCTCGACCACCAGGCCGCCAAGCTGGTCCGCCGCTTCGACGCCGCCAGCTACGTCGTGCTGGCCGAGGCGATGAACGCCCACGACGTGGGCCGCGGGCGGGGCGGCGTCGCCGCCGCCCTGCGCCGGGTCCGGGCCAGGACCCTCGTGGCGGGCGTCGACTCCGACCGGCTCTTCCCCCTGGCGCAGCAGGGGGGACTGGCGGCCGGGATACCGTCGGCGGACGACGTGCGGGTGATCGCGTCGCCGTACGGACACGACGGCTTCCTGCTGGAGACGGAACAGATCGCCGCCCTGGTGGGCGAGCTCCTCCACGGCGCCCGGGTTCCGGACGACCGCCACCGGCTCCTGTCCTGACGGGGGAGCCGCCCTCTCCGCCCCCCCTCGACCGGCCCCTGCGCCACGGCGCGCCCCGGCACGGCCGGAGCCCCCCGGCACGGGCTGGGGGGCTCAGCGAGAGGGGAGGCGCCGGTACGCCGGACGGGGGCGCACCGCAGGGGCGTTCAGAGGCGGCCACCCGTCAGCCGGGTGACGGGGCCGTAGGTGCGCCGGACGGACCTGCGCCCACCGGCGTAGGCACTGACCGCCACCGCCGTCGCGGCCGCCGCGACTCCGCCCGCGGTGACCGGATTGGCCTTGAGGAGGCCCAGCGCCGGCACCGCGGCCTTGCGCCACACGACGCCGACCGTGGACGTCAGTGCCTGCGCCGGGTTCGCGAGCGCGCTCATCGTCTCCTGGCGGGCCCCGTCGGCGCGGTCGGTGACGGTGCGGGCCGCGCGGCGGACCGTCCTCGTGGCCGTGCCGGTGGCACCGGCCTTCCCGTTGGCCGACCCCGTGCCCGTGGTCGGGCCCTTGCTCTTGTTCTTGTCCGTTTCGCTCATGCAGTGCGCGTAACCCGTCTTCCGCCGTGAAAACCGTTCCGAACGACGCGACTTGAAGAAGCCGGGCAGACACCCCGCAGGTCACCGAACTCCTCCGGCCGGCCCCTTCCGGCCATCTGACTGATCGGCGCACCCCCTGGGGACGCGGCCGGTGCCGGGGTGCCCCCACGGCCCGGTCCGCGGTACCGGACGCGGCGAGGCCGGGCGGCCCTCGCGGGCCGCGGATCTCCCGGCGCCCCTCCCCGCGGGCAGCGGCCCCTGCCCGCCCCGTCGTCGAGGGCGGCCCCGGGACGGACCGACCGTGCTCCGCGGGAAGTAGGCCGCAGGACGTAGGCCATTGGGAGGGGGCGCCTGTTCGGGGCGCGCGGCGGCACGCTTCGGCGGCGGTACGGCAGCACCCGCGCCCGGGCCGCGCAGGGCCCGCCCGCGTACGCGCCGTCCCTGCGTCACCAGCCTCTGACCTGGCCTTTCACCCGTTCGCAGTCGTGGCCGCCACCTCCTTCGGGCGCCTGTGACCCCGCGCTTCCCCCCGCTCGGGGGACCCGGGACGACGCGGCGGACGGCACCGCCGCGGGGCCCACCGGTGGGGGCTCCGCGGCGACGCGACCGCGAACCGTGGGCAGTTGCTCTCTGGTGATGAGCGTTTTCGCGGTGTAGCGTCATGGGCAGATGTCGTGGTTCGCAGTTCCTGCCCACGCCGAGGCGTGGGCTTCTTGCTGTGCAGTGCCTGAGAACCAGGGCGATCACCTCCGGGCTCGCGCGGTGCGGGCCCGATATCGACTGAGAGGCATGAGCATGGCCAGCGGAACCGTGAAGTGGTTCAACTCCGAGAAGGGCTTCGGATTCATCGCGCAGGACGGCGGCGGTCCGGACGTCTTCGCGCACTACTCCAACATCAACGCCACCGGCTACCGCGAGCTCCAGGAGGGCCAGGCGGTGACCTTCGACATCACGCAGGGCCAGAAGGGCCCGCAGGCGGAGAACATCACCCCCGCCTGATCCGCCGGTCAGGCGATCACGACAGGGCCCCCGGAGCACCCGCTCCGGGGGCCCTGCCCCGTTCCGCCACGGCACGACGGTCCGGCCCCCGGCGCCCGCCCGGAAGCTCCGAGGGCGGCGGCCCAGGACCGGCGGACGCGGGGACGGCCCGGCGCGCCGGCCGGGACCGGGGCCGACGCCGACACGTTCGCGTACGCCACGGACCGCGCCCGCGCCGGGGGAGCGGTGACCGTCCCGGCGGCGGCCTTCCGCGGCGGCCTCGGCGGCCCGCTGGTCACCGGGGCGGTGGGCCGGAAGGCGGCCGGCGAGGCGCACCTCGCGTACGGACCGGACAGGCGCCCCGCCGCCGGGACGCGCCGGGGGAGGGACGGCCCGCGCGCCCGCTGCCCGGCGACAGCCGACTCCTGCGTGATCCGGTCTTCCTGGGACGGCCCGCGCGTCCGCTGCCCGACGGCCCGCGTACCGCTGCCCGGACGGCTCGCGCACCGCGGTGACGGACCGTCAGCCCCGCGACGTCAGACGCACTTCCCGTCCAGCCAGGTCGTGAAGTCCTTCGTCCACGAGGTGGCCATCCGCGCCGGCGCCGTGGTGGAGCCGAGCCGTGCCAACTCCGCCTGCCACGACGCGTGGTTGCCGGAAGCCGCCGGAGGCGGCTCCTCCCAGCCGATCCCGTCGACCCAGGAAGGGCGGCCCGTGAGCGCGGCGGCGAGCCCCGCCTCCCTGACGCGCTTGTCGAGCTCCGGCTTGAGCGCGGCGTCGTGCGTGTAGATCATGATCTCCTGTGAGGAGATCCGCTCCGAGATGGGCGCGATGACCTCCTTCCACGCCGTCTCGCGGATGGCCGGGTCACTGTTGAGCAGGGACTGCTTGGCCTCGCCCTTGAGTTCCACCAGAGGGACCAGGCGCATGGACCTGGCGCTGTCGAGCCACTCACGGAAGGTGTAGACGGTCTCCCCGGTGTACGGGCCGCGGGTGATCGTGCGGCCCTTGAGCTGTTCGGTTCCGGTCGCCCACCACAGCTCCGTGATCGGCTTGCGGGTGCCGGTCAGCCCGTTGGTCGTGGTGTTGTGCCACATCACGCCCTTGGTGCCGTTCTTGGTGAGCTGGAGGTCGGCCTCCACCCCGCCCGCCCCCCAAGCCTTCTGTGCCGCCAGGCCCTTCGGATGGTTCGGCTGGCGTATCTGGTCACGCTCCCAGGGGTTCTCCCCGGTCGGGTAGCCGCCGTGCCCGAAGACCGTCGGGCAGACGGGCAGCGCGGTCGCCCCCGCGGGGCTCACCTGCGCGGTGCCGACCAGCAGCGCCGCCGAAACGGCGGCCGTTGTCCATGTCCTGGGCCTCATCGGATCCCACCTCGTCTTCCTCCCGGCGCGCACGGGCACGCCTGTGCCGTGTCCCCGGCCGCGGTCGGCGGCCGAAGCGGCACCTCCCGTCCCGTGGCGCGTGGAGCGGCGCGGGAAGGGAGGTGCCGCCGCAGCATACGAGGAGAGCGAGTGGGCCGTGCGCCCGTGTCCCCGTGGCAGCGACCGTGTTCCCCGTGGCAACGGTCCGTCCGGCCACCGGCCCCGCCACCCGGGGCGCGGCCCCGTCCGGCCGCCGTCGTGCCCCGCGCCGTTCGCCGTCCGGCCGCCGAGGCACCGGAAGCGGGCCGCCGGCTCTCGACGGCCGCCGCCTCCGCCGCCCCGTATGAGCGAGGACGCGGCGGGTAGGCGGGGAACATGCCGGATTCAGCCGAGAACGTGGTGGCCGTGGTGGTCGAGGAAGCGATGAGCGTACGCGAAGAGTTGGGCGGCACGGTGACGGAGGCCGTCGAGGGAGCCCGGGGCGGGTTGTCGGCCATCGCCGCAGGAGGCGCGTGCGGTCTGCTCGCGGCGCTGACCGCGCACGCGGCCCTCCAGGAGCGGCTGGCCCGGGCGTGGTCGCCGGAGGTCGCCGCGGGGGCGCTGACCCTGGCGTACGCCACCGGCGCCTCGGCGCTCTTCCGGTACGGCCGGGTCAGGTTGCGCCGGGCGCGGGAGGCGTCCCGCGAGGCCCTGGAGGTGTCCCGCGAGGCGGTGGCGCGCACGGCGGAGGAGTTGGCGCGCGGCTGAGCCGTACCCCGGGCGACGGGCCGGGGCGCGGCGGCGGGCCCCGCACACACGAACGCCTCCCCGGTCGAACCGGTGGAGGCGTCCGCGTGTGCGCGCCGGGTGGCGTGCGGGGGGTCAGCGCACCCAGACGTCGATGACCGGGGAGACGGCCCGCCTGCCGCTGTCGACCAGGCGCAGCTTGTTGTGGCCCTTCATGCCGAGCACGACGCGCATGTTGTACATCGACCGGGAGTTGGTGTTCATCGACGCGGGGAGGGTGGCCCAGCCGCCGCCGCGCACCTTCTGCTGGAGGGTGACCCGGCTGCCGGGCGGCACGTTCCTCGCGACACCGCGGACCCGGAACTGCTGCCAGGCGCGCACGTTCTTCGCGGATGCCTGGGCCGAGAAGGCCGTGGCGGCCGAGGCGGCCGGTTGGTGCCGTGCGGGGGACGGCGAGGCGACGGCCATCGCCGCGCCGACCGAACCGGCCACCACGGCCGCCACGGCGATTCCGGCACCCCGGGTACGTACGGACTGACGCATGCTCTGTCTCCCAGGTGAGGAAGGGGGAAGGACTCACCGGAAACGTAAGCACATGAGGAGATAACCGGATTGTTCGACACGAAGTAAGGAGATCGGTGTACCCCGTCCAGCCGCGTGGCTACCGCCCCCGGCGGGCGGTTCGTGCGTGACGCGGCGTCATGTCGGCCGGGAGGGGCCTCGCGTACGGGCGGGCCAGGCCCAGGACCGGTCGAGGAAGCCGGCGACGAGCGGGGCGATCTCCGGGAGGTGGCCCTCCAGGGCGAAGTGGCCGGCGGGGAGGAGGTGCGGTTCGGGGTCGGGTACGTCGCGCAGGTAGGCGCGGGCGCCGGACCCGGTGAAGAACGGGTCGCCGGTGCCCCGGGTGATCAGCGTCGGCGGGCGGTGCTCCCGCAGCCACGCCTGCCGGTCCGGGTGGGCGGCGAGGTTGCTCTTGTCGTCGTAGGCGAGCGCCAGTTGGGCCTGCTTGCAGCCGGGCCGGTCCAGGACTGGTCCAGCAGCCACCCTTCCGGGGCGACCGGCGCGGGATCGGCGGTGCCTCCCTCGTACTGGGCGCGCGTGGCGGCCGGGGTGAACAGGTCGAGGACCGCGGCTTCGGCGCCGGGGGCCTGGGGCGTGAGCGCGGTGAACTCGCGGGCCGCTTCGGACAGGCCCTCCCGATAGGCGTTGCCGTTTCGCACGACGAGGCCGGCGACTCGCTCGGGGTGGCGAAGGGCGAGGCGGAAGCCGTCCGGGGCGCCGAAGTCGAAGACGTACACCGCGTACCGGGACAGGCCGAGCCGCTCGGTGAAGCCCTCGACGACGCCGGCCAACCGCTCGAAGGAGTACGCGAAGCCGTCCAGGACCACACCGAGGCGGCCGTACGCGCCCTGCTGCGCGGGGCCGAGCCCTCCGCGGCGGCCCTGCGCGGGCTCACCGGTGCCCCGCGCGCCGCGCCCGCCGCCCGGGAACTCGCCTGGGACGGCGCCGCGGTCACCGCCGCGTCCCGACGTTTTGGCCCGCTCGGCGTGCGTCTCGCCGCCCAACTGGCCGAGGCCGCCGCCGACCTGCTCACCGACCCCATGATCGGCCGGCTCAAGGAGCGCGAGGCCGACGACTGCGTGATGCTCTTCCTGCCCGCGCACCCCCACCGCCGCTGGTGCTCCGCCGGATGCTGCGGCAACCGTGCCCGCGTCGCCCACTACTACCGGCGCCACGGAAAGCCCGCCGACGGCGAGGGGTGACCGGGGGAGGGGCGTGGCGCCGCGCCCGGTACGGCACGCCGTGACGGCGTCCGGAAGGGCGGTCTCCCGTGGGCCGCGAGGCGTTGCCCGCGGGCGTGTGCGGAGGGGCGGGGTACGGGGCGGCGCCACCTGCTTGGAGCAATGCCTTCCCGGGCGGCGCTTCGTTTACCGCTTGAGAGTGTGCGCGAATCCGGCGCTTCGCGGACAGGGGCGTCCGTGGCGATGGGCTGTTCCGCACACCCGCGCGGGCGGGTGATCGGCCGTGCACCCCTTTTTATCTATTTGTCGACGCGCCGACATGAAATGACCTCGGAAGGCAAGAGAACCATGAAGCTCAAGAACGCCCTCGCCTGCACGTTCGCCGCTCTGGCCGTCGTCGGTGGTGGCACCGGGACCGCGCAGGCGGCCGACGACGACACGTCGAAGATCGACAACAGCACGCAGGTCCTCAGCTGCAGCGTCGTCGAGATCTTCGACCAGCCGAACCTCGCGGCCGCCGACGGGTACATCGACTGTTCCGAGACCGTCGAGGAGAAGGCCGAGTCGGCGCACGTGGTGGGCACGGTGGGCGAGGTGCTCCTCCCCCGTCACCACGAGGACCGTTGATCGCACCTGTGGACGACGCGCGTGGCACGGATCGGCTCGGGGCGTTCCCCCCTGCCGTGCCCGGCACCCCGGAGTGGTCGCGGGCGCGGCCGTGGAGCGCGTGCCGGGGCCGTGGCGCGTCGGGCGCACGCCCGGGAAGACGCCCCGGAACCGACCGCCGAGGAGGGACCGGACGCGGACCGGCCGCTCAGGGCCGGCCTCGGTCGCGGGGATGCCGGCGGGCCTGACGTCCGTCGCCGAATCCGTAAGCGCCCGCCCACGGGCCGTCACCGGCCGGCCGGGCCTCTCCGACGCGCGCCTCCACCCCGTGGCCGGGCGGCCTGACATGCCACTGAGACGGGGAGGCGCCCGGCCGCCGGGGCGTGGCTCGACCGGCAGGCCCGCGGTGACCCGGCCCGGAGGGGAGAACCGCCGGCCCCGACCCAGCAAGGGTCGGGCCCGCTGGACCACGCGCGGGAAGACGACCCTGAACGCTTTCGACGCCACCTTCGGCGGTCGGCTCTCCGCGGTCCGCCAGTACCTCTCGACCCCTGTCGCGCCGTTCGTTCGACAGGCCCGTTCTTGCCGGTCTTGAGGGTGTCACTCGTCGAGCAGCTCGGGGTGTTCGTGGGTGATCTCCTCCCACAGGAGCTCGAAGCTGAAGCGGGCGAGCTCGGGGGCACCGAAGCCTTCGGCCGCGGCGAGGGCCTGTTCGTGGGTGAAGGGTTGGGGGGTTCCGGCTGCCGATGCGAGGAGCTGGACGCGGGCGCAGGTCTCGTAGGTGAAGAACCAGTGCACGGCCTCTTCGATCGATGCGCCGACGGTGACGAGGCCGTGGTGCTTGAGGAGGAGGACCCGGCGGTCGCCGAGCTTGTGGGCCATGTCGCGGCCCTGGGCCAGGGTGACGGAAGGGCCCTCGTAGTCCTCGTAGAGGACCTGCTGCTGGTAGAAGGCGGCTGATTCCTGATCCAGGGGAATCAGGAGTTGGTTGAGGGAGCCCAACGCGCGGGAGTGCACGGTGTGGCCGTGGGCGGCGGCGGTGACGTCGGGGCGCCGTTTGTGGATGGGCGAGTGGACGACGAAGGCGCTGGTGTTGAGCCGGTGGTGGCCCTCCACCACGGTCCCGGTGCCATCGACGCAGATCAGGTCGGCGACGCGGAGGCGGTTGAAGGAGAGACCGAAGGGATTCACCCAGAAGTGATCAGGGTGTTCGGGATCACGCGCGGAGAGGTGGCCGGAGATGCCTTCCCCGTACCCGTACTTGCCGAAGAGGCGCAGGGCCGCGGTCAGGCGCTGTTTGCGGTGGCGGCGTTCGTCGGCGGGCGAGGCGAAGACGGGTGGGTCGGGGATGGGCAGGCCGGTGTCGGATTCATGGTCTGTCACGAGTGGGGTCCTTTCGCTGAACGGGGTGGGGCAGGTGCTGGACGAGGACCCGGGAGGCGAAGCGGCGGACCTTGGACGTCTCATTCGTGGGGGGAGAGGCCGAGTGGCAGCAACCCGGTGGTCGGATGGCATCCGACATAGCGGGCCCGTACGGAACCCGGCGGCAGCACGCTCACCTCGTGCCACAGAGCGATGTCCAGGGGGCTCTGTTCCTCCTGGAGCATGGAGAAGAACGACCGGTATATCCGCAGGTGTGTTTCGTGGTGATGGGTCCACGACAGAAGATGATCGAGCGAGACGAACCAGGCCACGGTGCACGCTCGGTCCAGCGGGTGTCCATCCATATCCTGCTCGGATATTTCCCGCGTGCATATGCAACCGGTTTCCGGGTGCTCGCCGAGGTAGGTGACGCCTTTCTTCATGACCGGCTGGACTTTTTGCAGGAAGCGTTCGCGGAAAACGCTGCTCCCTGACCAGTCCTGGGCGGTGCGGATGAGGCAGATTCCCCCTTCCACGACCACATCCACGGTGCTGTCGTGGACCCCGAGCGCGGCACCACGGGTCGGCGGTACCGAGGCTTTCCGCATGCGGTCGCGCGCGGACCCCCAGTAGTCGTGCAGTTCGGTCGATTCCTGATCGAGGATTTCCGCCAGGCCACTAGTGGGATACTGCTCCTGCTGGTGGGTGTGCAGGGTTTCGGTGGATTCAACGGGTATCAGTGCCTCTTCCCACCACCAGCCTGCTCCCTGGACCGGAGACGAGTGTTTCCCCTCGGCGACCCACGAGCGATGACGGGCCGGCTCGAGCCAGTAGGCGAACCACATGGTGTTCGTCAGTCCCGAGGAATCCGTGAACGATCCCCGATTGACGACATCCGGCCGGTTGGCGGACTGAAACCTCTCACGCATTTCAGCCGCCGCCCTCTCGTGTATCGCACCAGAGGCGGACTGAACACCGTACTGACCCATCACGTAGCCCGTGCACCCCGACGGGAAGACCCCGGTGAACGCGGGAAAGCGAGGAGTGTGCTGGGGAGGGGCAGAGGAATTCTTCGTCATGGCCACATCCTTGGTGCGAGACTTCGTCGGGGCTTTGACCAGGAGTGGGAGGGGCCGAGGGTCTGGAACAGGACCCCGATCCATTGTAGCGTGTTTTCACGATTCGGCATTTTCTGGACCGGTGCCGGTTGTATTGATCTGCTCCGATCGCGTCTTACCGGGCGCGGGAATAGTCTGAGTGCGGTCGAGACGTGCCCGTCGGCCCGGACTTCGACTCGTGATGCGGGCGGCCGGTCCGGGCGGCCGGTCCAAGCGGAGATCGATAGGCGGAGGTGCGCTGATGATTGCCCTCGTGAACCCTGTCTCGAGCGGGGTTTTCCTGTCGGCGGCCCTCCGGGAGCGCGGCGAGGAGTGTGCGCTCGTCTACGACGGGCACTTCGCCGCGGAAGCCGGGAGCGGCGGTCCCGGCCGGCGTGTGGTCCACCGGGACGTGCACAGCACCGCCCGCCTGCTGCGCGACCTGCGGGTCCGGCACGTCGTTCCCGGAAGCGAGGCCGGCGTCGACCTCGCCCACCGCCTCGCCGAGCACCTGGACCTTCCGCGCAACGACGACGCGACGGCCTCGGCACGGCGTGACAAGGCGCAGATGGTGAAGGCCCTGGGCGACGCCGGCCTCCAGGTGCCCCGGCAGGCCCTCGTCACCACCCGGGAAGACCTGGCTCGCGCCCTCGATCACGTGGGACTGCCGGCTGTCGTCAAGCCCCCCGCCAGTTCCGGGAGCGACGGGTGCAGGATCTGCCGTACGGAACGGGAGGCCGTCGAGCACTTCACGGCGGTCCACGGTCGCTCCAACCTGATCGGCAAGGTCAACGAGGCAGTGCTCGTACAGGAGTACCTTCCCGGTACCCAGTACGTCGTCGCCACGGTGAGCATGGACGGACAGCACCATCTCCACGAACTGTCGCGCAGCCGCATCGACGAACGCGGCGGTACCCCGACGCGGCGCCACACGATCAGTTGCCACCGTCTCGGGTCCGAGGAACGCCGCCTGGTCGCCTACGTGTGCGCGTGCCTGGACGCCCTCGGGATCCGGCGCGGCGCGGCCAACACGGACGTGCGCCTCACGGAGGCCGGGCCCCGGATCATCGAGGTGAACGCCCGGATCCTCGGGCCGACCCTTCACCCGGATCCCTACTTCATAGCCTTCGGATCGAGTCAGCAGCACCTCCTGGTCGAGAGCCTGCTGGCTCCCGCCGACTTCCGACGGCGCCTGCGTCTGGGGTACGCCCCGCCGAACGTGATGGGGAAGGCGTTCCTGCGCAGCTTCGGTTCGGGTGTCCTGCGCGGCATCCCGGGGCTGGAGGCCGTCCGCCGCCTGCCGGGTTTTCACAGCGTCACGTCCCTGCCCGAGGTCGGGAGCACGGTCGAGGACCACGCTCTCACCACGGGAACCACGGGCATCGTGTACTTCGTCCACGAGGACGAGCCCGTGGTCGAGAAGTCCCTCGCCGTTCTGGTGGGGATGGAGGACGCGGGCACGCTTTTCGACATCGCCGCGGTGTGACCCGGAGGCACCGGTGGTGCTCCGCGACGTCGCCGTGGTGGGAGCCGGTGCGACCGGTACGGCAGCGGTGGTCAACCTGGTCCGGTCCGGCGTCGCCCAGCGCATCGACGTCTTCGAACCGGGCGCGATCGGCCACGGGGACGCCTTCTCCTCGACGGACCCGGCGCTCCTGTGCAACACCTCGGCCGACAGCATGTCGCTGGACGCCGGGCGTCCCGGTGACTTCGTCGACTATCTGCACGGACTCGGCATGCCCGTCGCGCCGCAGGACTGCGTTCCGCGGTACCTGTTCGCGCAGTACTGCCGGGACCGGTACCTGGGCCTGCGCTCGGAAGCCTCGACACGCGGGGTACGGCTCCGTCACCACCGGGACAAGGTGGCCTCCGTCGCGGGCGCGGGGCCGGGCTACGCCCTCCTCACCGAGGGCGGGGCCGAATGGCCGGCCGACGCCGTGATGCTCTGCATGGGAGTGGACGCCTGGACCCCGCCGGTCGTCCGGCCGTTTTGGTGCCACCCGGGGGTGGTGCCGGCCTCGGCCCTGGGCTCGACGAGCACCTTGCCCCGCGACGCACGTGTCCTGGTCCTGGGAAGCCGACTGTCCGCGGTCGACGCGGTGATCCTGCTCGGCCGTTCCGGCTGCCGTGTCCAGGTGGCTTCGCCGTCGGGCACCCTGCCCTCCGTGAGGACCCGGATGTACCCCTCGGACAGGGGATCGCTCACCGCCCTGGCGGGACACCCCTGGGTGGGGACGACGGACGCGGCGCAGGCCGACCGGTTCGTCGCCGGCCTGGTCCGTGGCCTGGCCGGTCACGGCCGTCCCCACCTGCGCGACCAACTGTCCCTGGCGGACGACCCGGTGGAACGCCTGCGCGCGGAGATCGCCATCGCGGAGGAAGGACACAACTTCTGGCAGGAGCTGACCGTCGAATTCATCGCGCTGACCAATGAGTGGCTGCTCCGGCAACCGCCGGCGGCGTGGCAGGACTTCTGGGAAATCGTGGAAGGCGTCCTCGACCGCTACATCTCGGCCATGCCGGTGGACAACGCGAAGAAGCTCCTGTCACTGGCGGACGCCGGACGCCTCGAGGTGCGCGGGCGCCGGCCGGCCGAGCTGTTCCGGACGGGCGGCCGGTGGGCCATGACGTGGCAGGACGGCTCGTGTGATCGCTTCGACGCCGTCGTCTACGCCACCGGTTACCGTCCGCCCGCCCTGCGGTGTGCGGGCGGCAGGCTCCTCCTGGGAGAACGCCGGCGGGGAGCGCCGCCCGCGGTGTCGGCCGATCTGCGCGTGGACCTCGGGCGGGACGCGGACGAGCGCGTGTTCGCGGTGGGACAGTGCTCCGCGACCCGGGTGCCGCTCGTGCACGGGGTGGTCGCCGTCGTCCCCCAGATCTCCCACGTCATGCGCCAGTTGCGGGCGCTCCCGGCAGGGGGCCGCCGCGGCGTCAGCGACGACGGGTGAGCCGACGGCGGGGCCCTGGCCCAGGGCCGGGTGGTCGCTCGGGCACGGACTTCGCTCCGTGCCCCACATCCCGGCACACACATTCCGGACAACTGGCCCATACGCGAACGAGGAAGGGCGAACCGAGAGTGGCCGGGCCCGCGCCCGCCGCGCGTCATCCGACGACACCCCCGGACCGGCGTCCCACCGGCCGGAACGGAACCGCCTAGCCCTGGGGGTTGGTGTGGAGCACGGCGAACAGGCCCCGGACCCGGGTGCCGTCCGGCAGGTGCCAGGGGCCGGCGACGTGGCCGATCGCGGCCCGCGACAGGACGGGCGGGCCGTCCGGGGCGGGGCTCAGGACCCGGTGCAGGCGGAGGGTCATGCCGCGCGCGACGTCCAGCGTGGTGCCCTCCCGGTCGTCGTCGGCGGTGACGCGGTTCGCGAGGAGGGGGCCGTCACCCGTGTAGGAGCGGGTGACCTCGGGGTCGGGCGTGTCACTGGTGTCCTGGTCCTGTGCCTGGACGCGGGCCTCGACGAGGGCGAGCAGCTGGGCGACCAGCACCGGGTCGTGGCAGCCGTCGTAGACCCAGCGCCGCCCCAGCACCCCGTGCTCCAGCGTGCCGACGAGGGCGTGCTCCGCCCCGTCGAGCGGGGCACCGCGATACGTGAGAGGCAGCAGGTACGCGACCGGCCGGGCCCCGGACGTGTCGGTGGCCACGATGAACTCGATCCCGACCTCACCCTGCGGGTCGTCCAGCCGGAAGCCGCCGGCCTTCACCAGCTCCGGTTTCCCCGCGCCGCCGTACCACGGCCGGGTGGGCAGCCAGGAGGTGAGCAGTTCGAGCTTGGTCGGCTTGAGGGCGGTGTGGTGGATGACGGCCATGTCGGAGTCCCTTCCCTTTGAGCGGATACGAGCCCTCACATCCTCCCTCCGCGCGGCACCGATCACACGGAACGCCCGCCGCCACCGGGAGCGGCGGGCGCGGTGCCCCGGGGCGGTCAGGCGGCCGTCCGGCCCGCCCGCAGCTCCAGGCGGTCGCCGGTGAAGCCGCTGCGGAACCGGCGGTCGTGCGAGACGGCCACCACGGCGCCCTCGTACCGCGCCAGTGCCTCTTCGAGGTCCTCGACGAGGCCCGGCGCGACATGGTTGGTGGGCTCGTCCAGGACCAGCAGGTCCACCGGGCGGGCCACCAGTCGGGCCAGTTCCAGCCGTCGCTGCTGGCCGGCCGAGAGGGAGGCGACCGGCACGTCGAGGTCGTCCTCGCGGAACAGCCCGAGTGCCAGCAGCTCGTCGGCGTACTCCTCCGCGGGCCCGGGGCGGCCCGCCGCGTACGCCGCCAGCAGGGGCTCGCGCGACGGTGCGGCGGGCAGTTCCTGCGGCAGGTAACCGACCGCGGCGGTGCCGCGCACCGTACCGGTGTCCGGGCGCAGGTCACCGGCGAGCACCCGCAGGAGCGTCGTCTTGCCGGCGCCGTTGGGACCGGACACCAGCAGGCGCTGGCCGGCCTCGACCCGCAACCCCGGCAGACGCAACCGGTTCCCCACGACGACGTCCGTGAGCTCGGCGACGACGCCGCCCGTCGTCCCGCCCGGCGTTCCAGTCGGCGTTCCGGTCGCGAGACGCGCCGTGAACCGCAGCGGTTCGGGCGGTGCCGGCACCGGGGCCCGGCGCAACTGCTCCAGCCGTACGCGGGCGGCGCGCACCTGCCCGGACAACTTCGCCTCGGAGGAGCGGCGGTGCTTGCCGAAGCCCTGCCGAGGGTCCTTGCCCGTGACGGCGAGCCGCTGCCCGGCGGCCTCGACCAGCGCCTCCGTACGGGCCAGCTCGTCCCGCCACTCCTCGTACTCCCGCACCCGGCGGCGGTGGGCGGCGGCCTTCGCGGCGCGGTACCCGTTCCAGCCGTCGCCGTCGCCGTGGCGGTGGACGGCGCGCGAGTCCCGGTCGACCTCCAGGAGCGCCGTCGCGACCTCCTCCAGGAAGACCCTGTCGTGGGTCACCGCCAGCACGGTTCCGCGGTGGGCGCGCAGTCGCTCCTGCAACCACCGCACGGCGTCGAGGTCCAGGTGGTTGGTCGGCTCGTCCAGCAGGAGCAGCTCGGCCCCCGAGGCGAGGGCGCAGGCCAGCGCCAGGCGGGACCGCTCGCCGCCCGACAGGGACCCGAGCGTCCGGTCCCGCGCGAGCCGGTCCGCGCCGAGCCCGTGCAGCGAGGCGTCCACGCGGGCGTCCGCCTCGTACCCGCCGCGCTCCTCGTAGGCGGCCAGCAGGTCGCCGTACGCGTCGAGCTGTCCGGGTGTCGCGTCGGCGAGGGCGGCCTCGGCCCGCCGGATCCGCCGCTCCAGGGCGCGGAGGTCGGCGAGGGAGGCGTCGACGGCGTCCTGCACGGTGCGGGACGGCGCGAGCGCGAGGGTCTGGGAGAGGTGGCCGACGCCACCGGCGAAATCGACCGTGATGTCACCGGTGTCGGGCCGTTCGATGCCGGCGAGGAGCCGCAGCAGTGTCGACTTCCCGGATCCGTTCTCCCCGATGACGCCGATCCGCTCGCCGGGACGGACGGAGAAGGAGACCTGGTCGAGGACGGTCCGTACGCCGTACGTCTTGGAGACGTCCTTGACGGACAGCTGAGAGGGGGCGCGGTCGCGCATGGTTCTTTCCCTGAGTGGAGGCGTGGGCGCAGGCCGGGGTTCACGGACCTGGGGGAGGGGACGGCGGTGCCGACGCGCCGGCCTGCGGGCCGGTGGTCACCGCGTGTCCGCGCCCGGAATCAGAGAAAGAAGTAGAACGAACCCACGGGCCCGAGTGTACGGGGCGCGGCCCGCCGGGGGCGAAGGAGTTTCCGGGGCGGCGGCGCGGTCGGCGGGCGCGGCTCAGGGCAGGAACGGGGCGAGGTCCGCACGCAGCGCGGGCAGGTGGGCGAAGTCCTCGCGCACGGCGAACCGGTGGTCGGCGTGGTCGAACCCGGGGGTGACGACCTCCGCCACCAGGGCGTGGGCGGCCCCGCCGACGAGCCGGGAGCCCTTCCACACCCGGCCGGGGACGGCGAGGAAGTGCCGGTCGCCGGCCCGCAGGGTGACCCGTTCGAGGACGCCGTCCGGGGTGAGGGTCACGTACTCGACGGGTCCCCCGTCGAGGAGGAAGTGGAGGATGTCGCTGCGGTTGCGGTGCAGGCGTCCGCGCGGTTCGTCGCGCGTGAGCAGGTAGTGGATGGAGGTCGCCGTCGGACGCGGCCCCCCGGCCGTGCGCGTGGTGTGGGGGCTGGTGTAGATCCGCCGGAAGAACCCGCCCTCGGGGTGCGCTTCCAGGCCCAGTCGGCGTCTCCAGTCCGGCACCGTCGCCTCGCTCTCCTCGGGTGCGGGCCACCCTACGCAACTCCGGCCGGGGAGCCCCGTTGCCGCCCGCGCCCGGTGGGTCGTCCGCCGCCCCGCCCCCGCCGGGGGCGTCGTACGCGGTTCGGCCGGTGGGGTGCTTCGTCCGGGGGCTCGGGGGAGGGAGGCCGCGTACGGACGGCCGGGCCTCGCGGGGCGCCCCACGCCGGCTGACCGGGTGACCTGCGGTGCGGCGGTGCGAGGCGTGACCGCCGACGGGGTGCGGGGGTGGCGCGGGGCGGGCCGGTGTCGGCACGACCACACGTCCGGAGGGACTCCGAGGGGGCGGGGGCGGGGCCCGTTCCGCGGGGGCAAGGCGCCCGCACCCCTGTGGGTCCCCCGTCGGGCGGGGCGGGGCAGCCGCCGGTCCGGGCACGGGACCGGGCCGGAAGGACCGGGCCGAAAAGGCGTTCCCGTGGGCGCGGAGGTGAGGGTGACGGGCTTCACACCGTTCCCGGAACACCGGGAGGTGGTTCACCGTTCATCTACGTGTGGGTACGGAGGGGACTGTGTCCCCGGGCCTCATCCCTCGCCCATGGGGAAGATCGTTCGGCTGAAGCCCCATGGAGCTCTTCGCCGAGAGGCGACCGCCCTTCGTACCCGCCTCCGTGCCGCCCCGGCTGGTTTCCCCCCGACCAGCCGGGGCTTCTTCGTGCTCCCGCCCGGCCGCGGGCCCGCCGGCCCGTCGCCGGGCGGGCCGCCGTACGGGTCGCATAACCCGCTCTTCCTGGGTAGCCGCACGACATGGCAACACGACAGAAGCACTACGCGGTCGCCGCCTCCGGACAGTGGACCGAGAACGAGGAGGGGCGCCGGCGCAGGCTGCCCGCAGGGGAGGTCCACGCGTGGGAACCCGGCCGGAACGAAACCGTGTGCGGACTCTCGCTCAGCCGCTCGCTGCTGACCCGTTTCCCCCACGTGCCCTGGATCGACACGATGCCCGAGTCCGGGGGCGCGGCCGACCGGGTCCAGCGCCTGTGCCACCGGTGCGCCGCGGTCGCCGGACGCCGGGGCGCGGACGCGCGTCCCCGGTGGCAGCGCACCAACCCCCGGCCCTGACCACCCGCGACGGCCGCTTGCGAGATGTCTTGCGCGAAGCGTTGACTAGAAAGCGCTTGCCCTCTACCTTCCGTTCAAGAATGTGATTCACCCCCACACCGTAGGGCAACGGGAGTGAGGTGAAAGTACGGGAATGACCCACTGGGACGGCGTCATCCCGTACGGCCTGTTCCGCATGGTGAACGGCGTTCAGGGAGAGGAGCGTGTCTCCTTGTGTACCGGACGGTCTGCGTCGTGGCGGGTGCGGTGTACCGCGCCGCGGCGGCTCGCCACCCCGTCAGGGGCCGGTGCGCTCGGTACCGCGTGCTCGACCCGCCACTGGAGCCCGTTCTCCGTACCCGGAAGTCCTCTTGAACACGAAGAAGGAGCCGCACTGTGAGTTCCGTGACACGACCGCGCCACCGCCGGCGCGCGGTGGGCAGCGCCTTGGCCACACTGGCCCTCTCGGTTGGCATGCTCATGACCGGCGGGGCGTCGCCGGCCAGTGCCGCCACCTGGCCCACCCCCAACGGCAGCGAGCCCGTCGCCTCCACCATCTCGATCTCCGGTACCAAGGACTACGGGATGAAGCGCCTCTACGGCACGGGCGACCTGGGCTCCGGGAGCCAGGACGAGGACCAGGGGCCGATCCTGCAGCTCGCCGCCGGTGCCGTGCTGAAGAACGTCATCATCGGCTCTCCCGCCGCGGACGGCATCCACTGCCTGGGCAGCTGCACGCTGCAGAACGTCTGGTGGGAGGACGTCGGCGAGGACGCGGCGACGTTCCGCGGCACCTCCTCGTCGAGCGTCTACACCGTCACCGGGGGAGGCGCGAAGTCGGCCAGCGACAAGGTGTTCCAGTTCAACGGCGCCGGAACGCTCAACGTGTCGAACTTCGCGGTCAAGGACTTCGGCACCTTCATCCGCTCCTGCGGCAACTGCAAGACGCAGTACAAGCGGACGATCAACCTCAACACCATCGAGGTGGGTTGGAAGGGCAGCAGGATCGTCGGCATCAACACGAACTACGGCGATTCGGCGACGCTGAGGAACATCACCATCGTCGGCGACACCGACCGGAAGATCGTCCCGTGCCAGAAGTACATCGGCAACAACACCGGTGCGGAGCCGAAGACGAACGGCAGCGGCCCCGACGGGACCTACTGCAAGTACACGGCGGCCGACATCACCTACAGGTGACCGCCCGGCGGTAGGGAGCCGCACCGCGCACCGCCGTGCGAGGCGCCGCGCGACGCCTCGCACGGCCGGGCCGGGGCAGCCGTGTTCGGAACCGTCCCCGCAGGGTCGCCCTGCGGGGACGGTTCGTTCCGGGCGGTGCCACCGGCGGTGACGCCGGCACCGGGGCCGGACCGCCTCCGTACGGGGACTAGGCTTCCGACGTCGGCCCGCCGCCCACCGGCGGGTGCCGCCCAGAGAGGTACAGAACCGATGTCCGAGCACTTTGGCGCCCGGCACGCCGCCTGCGTGTCCACGCCCGAGGCCGCCGCGCCCGCCGGTGTCGCGTCCGCCCGCGACGCGATCGGCGGTCCACTCGCCGCCCGCACCCCGGGGGACGTCATATGACCCCCCTCTCCGACGTCGCCACCGCCGACAGCGAGGAGCGCAAGCAGCGGCTCAGGCGACGGCTGGAGCGGTTGATCGGCGTGGCCGCCACCGAGGGGAACGAACTCGTGGCGCTGCGCAACGGCGACGAGATCTTCCCCGCGATGCTGAAGGCCATCCGCACCGCCCGGCACACCGTCGACATGATGACGTTCGTGTACTGGCGGGGGGAGATCGCCAGGGAATTCGCCGCGGCACTCGCCGAACGCGCCCGCGCCGGGATCCGGGTGCGGCTGCTGCTCGACGGCTTCGGCGCCAGGCTGATAGAGACGGACCTGCTCGACGACATGGAGGCGGCCGGCGTGCAGGTCGCCTGGTTCCGCAAACCGGTGTGGCTCTCGCCGTTCAAGCAGAACCACCGCTGCCACCGGAAGGCGCTCGTCGTCGACGAGCACACCGCCTACACGGGCGGCGTCGGCATCGCCGAGGAATGGTGCGGCGACGCCCGCAACCCCGGCGAGTGGCGCGACACGCACGTGCAGGTCCGCGGGCCGGCCGTGGACGGCATCGCCGCGGCGTTCGCCCAGAACTGGGCCGAGTGCCACGACGACCTGTACGACGAGCGCGACCGCTTCACCGAGCACGCCCAGTACGGCACGTCGGTCGTCCAGGTCGTCCGCGGGTCGGCGAGCATCGGCTGGCAGGACATGCAGACCCTCATCCGGGTCATGCTCACCTCGGCCGAGGAGCGCTTCCGCCTGGCCACCGCCTACTTCGCGCCGGACCAGTACTTCATCGACCTGCTCCGCGCCACCGCGCGCCGGGGCGTACGGGTGGAGATCCTGCTGCCCGGCCCGTACACCGACCAGCGCGCCTGCCGGCTCGCCGGCCAGGCCCACTACACCGATCTGCTGGAAGCCGGCGTGGAGATCCTGCAGTACCAGCCGACGATGATGCACGCCAAGGTCATCACCGTGGACCGGGTGGCGTCGCTGATCGGCTCGACGAACTTCAACCGCCGCTCCATGGACCACGACGAGGAGGTCATGCTCGCCGTGCTCGACGAGGAGTTCACCGCCACCCTCGACGACCACTTCGACGAGGACCTCACCCGCAGCGTGGCCGTCGACCTCTCCCGCTGGAAGCGACGCGCCGCCTTCCAGCGGCTGCGGGAGGCGGCGGTCACTCCGATTCGGAGGTTCTTGTAGCGGGCCCGTGGCCCGCGCGGTCAGCGCGTGGTCAGCATGCCCTCGCGCAGGCGCTTGAGGGTGCGGGACAGCAGGCGTGACACGTGCATCTGCGAGCAGCCGAGCTGTTCGCCGATCTGAGCCTGGGTGAGTTCCTCCACGAACCGCAGGTGGAGGATCCGCCGGTCGCGCTCGTCGAGTTGGGCGATCAGCGGGGCGAGGGACTGGAAGTCCTCCACCAGCTCCATGGCGGGGTCCTCGGTGCCGATGAAGTCGGCCAGCGCGGTCTCGCCGCTCTCGTCACCGCTGATGGCGGCGTCCAGGGAGGAGGAGTTGTAGCCGTTCGACGCGAGCCGGGCCTCGATGACCTCCTCCTCGGACAGGTTCATCAGCTCGGCGAGCTCCTTGACGGTGGGCGTGCGTCCCAGCCGGGTGCGCAGCTCCTCGGTGGCCCGCGCGAGCTCGACGCGCGCTTCCTGCAGGCGGCGCGGCACGTGCACGGCCCACGAGGTGTCGCGGAAGAACCGCTTGATCTCGCCGACGATGTACGGCACGGCGAACGTGGTGAACTCCACCTCGCGGGAGAGCTCGAACCGGTCGATCGCCTTGATGAGGCCGATCATCCCCACCTGGACGATGTCGTCCATCTCGTCGCTGCGGCTGCGGAACCGGCCCGCCGCGTACCGGACGAGGGACATGTTCATCTCGATGAGCGTGTTGCGCGCGTACTGGTACTCGCGCGTGCCCTCCTCCAGGACCGCGAGCTGTTCGAGGAACAGCTTCGTCAGCGCCCGGGCGTCCTTCGGCGGGACGTTCCGGGGGTCCGCCACCTCCGGCAGCGTGGCGATACCGCTGATGGCCCTCGTGCTCGTGTCGGTCGTCGCCACCGTCATCGTCCCCTCCTCAGTACACGGATTCTTCTCGGCCCTGCATGGGCCGACGTGGCGCGCCTACCCACAAGTCCCTCCCTCATGCTCTTCAATGTTTTTCGAAAAGGTGAGCGGGTGCGTGAGGCGGGTGCCCCCGGTCTCCCTCACGGGTCCGCGCCGCCGGAGTCCCGAGAAACCGGTGGGCAAAGCGCCATGAATCCTCCTTTACTTCTTCGTGTTGCTCAGGCGCCGGAGAGGAGGAGGGCCCCCAGGACGAGAGCGGCGCCGTCCGTCGCTTCCCGCCGTGGTCGGTGGGCGCGGTTCCGGCGGACCCTGCCGGGGCGGGCCCCCCCCCCCCCCCCCCCCCCCACCCGGCCGCC
>NZ_JAWCTQ010000051.1:0-50807 GCF_032423885.1 Streptomyces tamarix
TTCGGCCGCGAGCTGCCCGACTTCACCTGGGAGCGCACCGACCGCGTCGACGCCCTCCGCAAGGCCGCGGGTCTGTAGGACCCGCCCGCCCGGCGAGCACCGGCAGTCCGGCCCCGTCCCGTACGGAGCCGGACTGCGGCGTTTCCGCGCCCCGCCCGCGTCCCTGCGGCCGGGGCGCGGTGTCGGTGGGGTCTGGTAGGCATGGGGCTGTGAGCAGCGGGAGCGGGAAACGGGAAGGGCGGCCGGGCGAGGGGCCGGAGCAGCTCGCGCTCATCCGGGAGTCCGTGCGGAAGGCGAAGGCGCCGCGGGCCAAGCCGCGGACGTGGCGGGGGGCCGCGCTGGCGAAGGAGCTGCCCGTCGCGCGGGTCGTCGTGAACAAGGGCGTGCTCCACCTCGACCAGTACTTCGACTACGCGGTCCCGGAGGAGCTCGACGCCGTGGCCCGGCCCGGAGTGCGGGTGCGGGTGCGGTTCGGGGCCGGGGCGCACCAGGTGCGGGACGGGCGGCGCGAGGGCGGGCGGCTCATCGACGGGTTCCTCGTCGAGCGGCGCGCCGACACGGACTACGCGGGGCCGCTGGCCGCGCTCGCCGACGTCGTGTCCCCCGAGCCCGTCCTCGGCCCCGAGCTGCTGGGGCTGGCGCGGGCGGTCGCCGACCGGTACGCGGGCAGCCTCGCCGACGTCCTGCAACTGGCCGTGCCGCCGCGCAGCGCCCGCGCGGAGGGCAGGCCGTCGCCCGAGCCGCTGCCCCCGCCGCCCGCGCCCGGGGCCGGCACGTGGGCGCGGTACGCGCACGGGGAGGCGTTCTTGGACGCCCTCGCGCGCGGGGGCGCGCCGCGCGCCGTGTGGACCGCGCTGCCCGGCCCGCACTGGGCGGAGGAGCTGGCGCGGGCGGTGGCCGCGACGCTCGCCTCCGGGCGCGGCGCCCTCGTCGTCGTCCCCGACGGGCGTGCCGCCGCGCGGGTGGACGCCGCCCTGACGGCCGTCCTCGGGGAGGGGCACCACGCGCTGCTGACCGCCGAGGCCGGGCCCGAGAAGCGCTACCGGCAGTGGCTGGCCGTGCGGCGCGGCTCGGTGCGCGCGGTCGTGGGGACGCGGGCCGCCATGTTCGCGCCCGTACGGGACCTGGGGCTCGTCGCCGTCTGGGACGACGGCGACGGCAGCCACAGCGAGCCGCACGCCCCGCAGCCGCACGCGCGCGACGTGCTGCTGCTGCGCGCCGCGCACGACGGATGCGGCTTTCTGCTGGGCGGCACGAGCTGCACGGTGGAGGCCGCCCAGCTCGTCCGGAGCGGCTGGGCACGGCCCCTGGTAGCGCCGCGCGAGCGGGTGCGGGCCGCCGCGCCGCTCGTACGGACCGTGGGCGACGGGGAGTTGGCGCGCGACGAGGCGGCGCGGGCCGCGCGGCTGCCGTCCCTCGCGTGGCAGGCCGTACGGGAGGGGCTGAGGTCCGGCCCGGTGCTGGTGCAGGTGCCCCGGCGCGGCTACGTGCCCCGGCTGGCGTGCGAGCGGTGCCGTACGCCCGCCCGGTGCCGGCACTGCGCCGGGCCCCTGGAGGCGCCGGAACAGCGGGAGTTGAGGTGCGGCTGGTGCGGGCGGGGCGAGCCGGACTGGCACTGCGCCGAGTGCGGTTCCACCCGGCTGCGCGCGCGGGTCGTGGGCGCCCGGCGCACCGCGGAGGAGCTGGGGCGGGCCTTCCCCGCCGTGCCGGTGCGCACCTCCGGGCGCGACCACGTCCTGGACTCCGTGCCGGGCAGACCCGCGCTGGTGGTGAGCACACCGGGCGCCGAACCGGTCGCCGAGGGCGGGTACGCGGCCGCGCTGCTGCTGGACGGCTGGGCCCTGCTGGCCCGGCCCGACCTGCGGGCCGGCGAGGAGGCGCTGCGCCGCTGGATCGACGCCGCGTCGCTGGTGCGCGGCCAGGACGAGGGCGGCACGGTGGTGGTCGTCGCCGAGCCGACGCTGCGGCCCGTGCAGGCGCTGGTGCGGTGGGACCCGGTGGGCCACGCCCAGCGGGAGCTGGCCGAGCGCGCGGAGCTGGGTTTCCCGCCGGTCTCCCGGATGGCCTCGGTGGCGGGCCGCCCGGAGGCCGTGGCCGAGTTCCTGGCGGCGGCGGAGCTCCCGCCGGACGCGGAGGTCCTGGGGCCGGTACCGCTCCGGCCCGCGGCCCCCGGCGGCCCGCGGCGCCCGGGCGACCCGCCCGCCGGGGAACCCTGGGAACGCGCTCTGGTACGGGTCCCCCCGGGGACGGGCGCGGCCCTGGCGTCCGCCCTGAAGAAGGCCCAGGCCGCCCGCCTGGCCAGGGGCGGCGTGCCGCCGGTCCGCGTCAGGATGGACCCGCCGGACATCGGCTGAGGGGCCCCGCGGGCGTCCCGGTCCTCGGCGGCGGTCCGTGCGGTGAGGGGGAGCGGGCGGGGCGAGAGGGGGGGGGAAGGGGAGGCGGCGCGCCGGTTTCCCCGGGTGGGGGCGGACCCACCGCCGGCGGGCGGGGAAGGCGGCGCGGGCGGTGTGCGGGACGGTGAGGCGGAGCCGCCCCGCACGCCGGGGAGGGGGTCAGCCGTTGCGCGGGGCGGGGAAGGCGCTCGGGCGGACCTCCTCCCGGTGGGGCTGGTCCCTGAGCGCCTGCGCCGTCGGCTGCGGCGCCATCGACCGCGCCGCCGGGACCTGTGGCGCCGGCACCTGCGCCGCAGGCACCGTGCGCGCCTGCCCCGGGCGCTCGGCCGCGGCCGGCTGCCGGGCCGCCGCGCGGCGCGCCCCGTACCGGCGGTGCACCGCCTGCTTCGTGACGCCCAGCGCCGAGCCGACCGCGTCCCACGAGAAGCCGAGCGAGCGGTCGAAGTCGACGGCCGCGGTGACCAGGGTCTCGACGCTGTCCCGCAGCTCCTGCGCGAGCCGGACGGTCGGGGCCGGGGCCCTGCCGTAGACGACGAAGCCCGTCGACGGGCCGGAGCGACGCGGGCGGTAGACGTTGCCCAGCTGGGCGGTGAGCGTGCGCAGGGCGTCCACCTGCCGGCGGACCCGCTCGATGTCCCGCACCAACAGGTGCAGGCTTGCCCGGGCTTGGGCGTCGTGGGTTGCGTGGTCGGCCATTTACAAGCCTCTCGAACCGGCGTTGAAAAGGGGCGGGCCGCATCCGAGGGCGGCCCGATGAGGTCAATCTCCTTTGACAACGCGGCACCCGTCGCCGGGTCACGCGGCAGGGGCGTATCCGCATATGCGCAAGGCGCGCGGGCACGCGTACGCCCCCCGGGACGCCGGGCCCTAGACTGGTGCGCTGCCCGACCGCCCCGCGGACCGACCCGGCAGGGCCCCTCCCGCCGCGACTCCGGCGCATCCGACGAACAAGCGAGGTAACACGGAGTGAAGCTCGTCTTCGCAGGCACCCCCGAGGTCGCCGTCCCCGCCCTGGACGCCCTGCTCGCCTCCGGCCGGCACGAGGTGGCCGCCGTCGTCACCCGGCCCGACGCCCCGGCCGGGCGGGGCCGGCGCCTGGTCGCGAGCCCGGTCGCGGAGCGGGCCGCCGAGGCGGGCATCGAGGTCCTCAAGCCCGCGAAGCCGCGCGACGAGGAGTTCCTCGCCCGGCTCCGCGAGATCGCGCCGGACTGCTGCCCCGTCGTCGCGTACGGGGCGCTCCTGCCGAGGGCGGCGCTGGACGTCCCGGCCCACGGCTGGGTGAACCTGCACTTCTCCCTGCTGCCCGCGTGGCGCGGCGCCGCGCCCGTCCAGCACGCGCTGATGGCCGGGGACGAGGTCACCGGGGCGTCGACCTTCCAGATCGAGGAGGGGCTCGACTCGGGTCCCGTCTACGGCGTCGTCACCGAGGAGATCCGCCCCACGGACACGAGCGGCGACCTGCTCACCCGGCTCGCCTTCGCGGGCGCCGGGCTGCTCGCGGCGACGATGGACGGCATCGAGGACGGCACGCTCAAGGCGGTGCCGCAGCCCGCGGAGGGCGTCACCCTCGCCCCGAAGATCACCGTCGAGGACGCCCGCGTCGACTGGACGGCGCCGGCGCTCCGCGTCGACCGGGTGGTGCGGGGCTGCACGCCCGCCCCCGGGGCGTGGACCGTCTTCCGCGGCGAGCGGCTGAAGCTCGTCCAGGCGGTGCCGGCCCCGGACCGCGCGGACCTGGCGCCGGGCGAGCTGTCGGCCGGCAAGAACAACGTGTACGTCGGCACCGGCTCCCACGCGGTGGAGCTGCTCTGGGTCCAGGCCCAGGGCAAGAAGCCGATGCGCGCGGCGGACTGGGCCCGCGGCGTCCGCATCGCGGCGGGCGAGCGCCTCGGCGCCTGACGCCTCCGGGAAGGGCCCGCCCGGGCGGGGACTACGCTGGAAGGGTTCGACCCCACTGGAAGCGGAGCACCTTTTGAGCGAGCAAGGCCGTCGCCGTCCCTCCAAGCCGTACCGGCGTCCCCGGAAGGACCCGGTGCGCGTCCTGGCCTTCGAGGTGCTGCGCGCCGTGGACGAGCGGGACGCGTACGCGAACCTCGTGCTGCCGCCGCTGCTGAGGAAGGCCCGCGAGGAGGACGGCTTCGACGCGCGGGACGCCGCGCTCGCCACGGAGCTGGTGTACGGCACGCTGCGCCGGCAGGGCACGTACGACGCGATCGTCGCCGCCTGCGTCGACCGGCCGCTGCGCGAGGTCGACCCGCCGGTGCTGGACGTGCTGGCGCTCGGCGCGCACCAACTGCTCGGCACGCGCATCCCGACGCACGCCGCCGTGTCCGCGAGCGTCGAGCTCGCGCGCGTCGTGCTGGGCGACGGGCGGGCCAAGTTCGTCAACGCCGTCCTGCGCCGCGTCGCCCGGCACGACCTGGACGGCTGGCTGGCGGAGGTCGCGCCGCCCTACGACGAGGACCCCGAGGACCACCTGGCCGTGGTGCACTCCCACCCCCGCTGGATCGTCTCCGCCCTGTGGGACGCCCTCGGCGGTGGCCGCGCCGGCATCGAGGACCTGCTGGAGGCCGACAACGAGCGCCCCGAGGTGACCCTCGTGGCCCGCCCCGGCCGCGCCACGCGGGCCGAGCTGCTGGACGCGCTGGGCGAGGGCGCGGGGGAGCCCGGGCGCTGGTCGCCGTATGCGGTGCGACTCGCGGAGGGCGGCGAGCCGGGCGCCCTCGACGCCGTACGGGAAGGCCGCGCCGGCGTCCAGGACGAGGGCAGCCAGCTCGTCGCCCTCGCCCTGGCCGACGCGCCCCTCGACGGCCCCGACGAGCGGTGGCTCGACGGCTGCGCCGGCCCCGGCGGCAAGGCCGCTCTGCTGGGCGCCCTCGCGGCCCGGCGCGGCGCCGCCCTGCTCGCCGCCGAGAAGCAGCCCCACCGCGCCCGCCTCGTCCAGCGCGCCCTCGCCGGGAACCCCGGCCCGTACGAGGTCGTCACCGCCGACGGCACCCGCCCGCCGTGGCGCCCCGGCTCCTTCGACCGCGTCCTGGTCGACGTGCCCTGCTCCGGCCTCGGCGCCCTGCGGCGCCGTCCCGAGGCGCGCTGGCGCCGCCGGCCCGAGGACCTGGACGGCTTCGCGCCGCTGCAGCGCTCCCTGCTCGCCGAGGCGCTGAAGGCCGTACGGGTCGGCGGTGTCGTCGGGTACGCGACCTGCTCGCCGCACCTCGCCGAGACCCGCGCCGTCGTGGACGACGTGCTCAAGGGGCGCGGGGGAGCGCAGGACGTGACCGCCGAGTGGATCGACGCGCGTCCCCTGATGCCCGGCGTCCCCGCGCTCGGCGACGGCCCGGACGTGCAGCTCTGGCCGCACCTGCACGGCACCGACGCCATGTACCTGGCGCTGCTCCGCCGCACCGCCTGACCCCGGGCCGGCCGGCCGCCGCGCCGCCCCGGACCCCGCCGGCGACCCGGGTGGCGACGGTCCACCCGGGTTTTGCGGGGTTTCGGGCGGACTGTTCCGCCGCCGGTGCGGCCGGGCCGGGGGATCGGGGCGAGGAAGGGCCACGCGGCATGGCAGGCTTGGCACATGGCCCAGATCAACCCCAGCATCCTGTCCGCCGACTTCGCCCGCCTCGCCGAGGAGGCCAGGGCCGTCGAAGGCGCCGACTGGCTCCACGTCGACGTCATGGACAACCACTTCGTGCCCAACCTCACCCTGGGCGTGCCGGTCGTCGAGTCGCTCAGCCGGGCGACCGACACCCCGCTGGACTGCCACCTCATGATCGAGGACCCCGACCGCTGGGCCCCGCAGTACGTGGAGGCCGGCGCCGGGTCCGTCACGTTCCACGTGGAGGCCGCCGCCGCGCCCGTACGGCTGGCGCGGGAGATCCGGGCCAAGGGCGCGCGCGCCTCCATGGCGCTCAAGCCCGCCACGCCCATCGAGCCGTTCGAGGACCTGCTGCCCGAGCTGGACATGCTGCTGATCATGACCGTCGAGCCGGGGTTCGGCGGGCAGGCCTTCCTCGACATCATGCTGCCGAAGATCCGCCGCACCCGTGAGCTGATCTCCAAGCACGGCCTGGAGCTGTGGCTCCAGGTCGACGGCGGCGTCTCGGCGTCCACGATCGAGCGCTGCGCCGAGGCCGGCGCGGACGTCTTCGTCGCCGGTTCCGCCGTGTACGGGGCCGACGACCCGGCCGGGGCCGTGCGGGCGCTGCGCGACCGGGCCGACCGGGCGACGGCCTCCGCCGCGTGGGCGTGCGGACACTGAGCCACCGGTGGGTCACCGGGAGATGAACGCAAACCAACAGGACTGATCAAGGGTCGCCGGATCTGCAAGGATGGCGATCCGGAGTGAACAGCAGTGAGGAGAACGCGGTGTCTGCAATGTCGGCGGGACGTCCAGCCCTGCGGATGGGACCCGCGGAGCTGGTGCAGGCGGCGGCCATGGCCCGTCGCTTCTACCTGGAGGGCAAGTCCAAGATCCAGATCGCCGAGGAGTTCGGCGTCAGCCGTTTCAAGGTCGCCCGCGTCCTGGAGACGGCCCTGGAGCGGGACCTCGTGCGGATCGAGATCCGCGTACCGGCGGAGCTGGACGCGGAGCGGTCCGACGCGCTCCGGGCCCGCTACGGCCTGCGCCACGCCGTCGTCGTCGAATCCCCCGCCGAGGGCGAGGACGAGTCGCCCGACCCGGAGAACCTGGGCGAGGTCGCGGCCGACCTGCTCGGCGAGCTGGTGACCGAGGGCGACGTCCTCGGCCTGGCCTGGGGCCGGTCCACCATCCACATGGCCGCCGCCCTCGACCGGCTCCCGCCGTGCACGGTCGTCCAGCTGACCGGCGTGTACGACGCGGGCACCGCCGAGCGCGGTTCGGTCGAGGCCGTCCGCCGCGCCGCCCAGGTCTCCGGCGGCGAGGCGCACCCGATCTACGCGCCGATGCTGCTGCCCGACCCGGCCACCGCCGCCGCGCTGCGCAACCAGACCGGCATCGCCCGCGCCTTCGAGTACTTCGACAAGGTCACCGTCGCCGCGGTGTCCATCGGCTCGTGGGAGCCGGGCATCTCCACCGTCCACGACATGCTCAGCGACGAGGAGCGCGCCCACTACGCCTCCCTCGGCGTCGCCGCCGAGATGTCCGCCCACCTCTTCGACGCCTCCGGCCGCCGCGTCGGACGCGACCTGGGTGAGCGGTGCATCACCGTCGAGGCCGACCGGCTGCGCCGCATCCCGGAGGTCGTCGCCATCGCGGGCGGCTCCCGCAAGGCCGCGGCCATCGGCGCCGTGCTCCGCTCCGGTCTGGTCACCAGCCTCGTCACGGACACGTCCGCCGCCGACTACCTGCTGACCGAGTCCGAGCCGGGCCCGCGGCCCGCCCTGGAGCGCTTCGACCCGGACAACTGAACCGCCCGCCCGGCCCTCTTTGGAGGAACCTCCCAGGTCACCCCGCGTGACCTGGAGGTTTCTCCTGGGGGTCGAACGCGTGTCGGCATGGGAGAATGAAGTACGTGCGTTTTCCCCCGGCTGAGATGCCCGGGGGCCAACTCCGAACGACTGGGATGTTCAGCACGTGCGTTTCCTCAATGACCTGAAGCCGCCGTACGACCTCACGTACGACGATGTGTTCATGGTGCCTAGCCGCTCGGCCGTGGGCTCCCGCCAGGGCGTCGACCTCACCACCCCCGACGGCACCGGGACCACCATCCCGCTGGTCGTGGCCAACATGACCGCCATCGCCGGCCGTCGGATGGCCGAGACCGTCGCCCGCCGCGGCGGCCTGGTGGTCATCCCCCAGGACATCCCGATCGACGTCGTCGCCGACGTCGTCTCCTGGGTCAAGAGCCGCCACCACGTCCTCGACACGCCGATCGTCCTCGACCCGGCCCAGACCGTCGCCGACGCGCTGTCGCTGTTGACCAAGCGGGCGCACAACGCCGGCGTCGTCGTCGACGCCGACCACAAGCCCGTCGGCGTCGTCACCGACCGGGACCTGACCGGCGTCGACCGCTTCACCCAGCTCTCCGAGGTCATGTCGAAGGACCTGCTCCTCCTCGACGCGGACATCGACCCGATCGAGGCGTTCAACACCCTCGACCACCACAACCGGCGCTACGCCCCGGCGGTCGACGGCGACGGGCGGCTCGCCGGCATCCTCACCCGCAAGGGCGCCCTGCGCGCCACGCTGTACACCCCCGCCGTCGACGACCGCGGCCGGCTGCGCATCGCCGCCGCCGTCGGCATCAACGGCGACGTGGCCGGCAAGGCCAAGCAGCTCCTCGACGCGGGCGTCGACACGCTCGTCATCGACACGGCCCACGGCCACCAGGAATCGATGATCAGCGCGATCCGCGTGGTCCGCGGCCTCGACCCGCACGTCCCGATCGTCGCAGGCAACATCGTCGCCGCCGAGGGCGTCCGCGACCTCATCGAGGCCGGCGCGGACATCATCAAGGTCGGCGTGGGCCCCGGCGCCATGTGCACCACGCGCATGATGACCGGCGTGGGCCGCCCGCAGTTCTCGGCCGTCCTGGAGTGCGCCGCCGAGGCGAAGAAGTACGGCAAGCACGTCTGGGCGGACGGCGGCGTCCGGCACCCCCGCGACGTGGCCATGGCGCTCGCCGCCGGCGCGTCCAACGTCATGATCGGCTCCTGGTTCGCCGGTACGTACGAGTCGCCCGGCGACCTCCAGCAGGACGCGGACGGCCGCCTGTACAAGGAGTCCTTCGGCATGGCCTCCGCGCGCGCCGTGCGCAACCGCACCAGCGAGGAGTCCGCGTACGACCGGGCCCGCAAGGCGCTGTTCGAGGAGGGCATCTCCACCTCGCGGATGTACCTCGACCCGGCCCGCCCCGGCGTCGAGGACCTGATCGACTCGATCATCGCCGGTGTCCGTTCCTCCTGCACCTACGCGGGCGCCGCCTCGCTGGAGGAGTTCGCCGAGAAGGCCGTCGTCGGCGTGCAGAGCGCCGCCGGCTACGCCGAGGGCAAGCCGCTCCACGCCAGCTGGAGCTGATGCGCCGAGGCCGCCCCCGTCCCGTACGCGGACGGGGGCGGCCCGTCTTCGTCCGCCCCTACGGGCGGCGCGGAGCCGTCCGGCGGAAAACGGAATCCGGGAGGAGTGTCCGGCGCGTTACGGGGTAGACGCGCCTCCGGCAATGTCGAGACGAAGGGAGGGCAACGTGTCCACGGCGACCACGACCCCGACGGCGGCGGCACCCGCGACGACCCTGCCGCGGGTCCCAGAGCCCACCGAGGTCGCACCTCAGGACGCCAAGGAGCTCTCGAAGCAGTTCTTCGCGCGGCTCGCGGTCCTCGAGGAGGGGACCGAGGAGTACCAGTACGTCCGCAACACGCTGATCGAACTGAACCTGTCCCTGGTCAAGTACGCGGCAGCCCGGTTCCGCAGCCGCGCCGACCAGATGGAGGACATCGTCCAGGTCGGCACGATCGGTCTGATCAAGGCCATCGACCGGTTCGAGCTGAGCCGGCAGGTCGAGTTCGCGACCTTCGCCATGCCGTGCGTGATTGGCGAGATCAAGCGTTTCTTCCGGGACACGAGCTGGTCGGTGCACGTGCCCCGGCGCCTCCAGGAGCTGCGCATCGACATCGCCCGGGCGACCGACGAACTCTTCCAGGAGCTGGACCGGTCCCCGACCGCGGCGGAACTCGCCGCCCGCCTCGGCATCGGGGAGGACGAGGTGATCGAGGGACTGGTGGCGGTCAACGGGTACACGGCCGCCTCGCTGGACATGCCGCTCGACGAGTCGGGGGAGCCGGCGTCGGCCACCCTGGCGGACCTCATCGGCGAGGAGGACCGCGACATCCAGTTGACGGAGAACGTCCAGGCGCTCAAGCCGATCGTGGAGCAGCTCGACGACCGCGACCGGGCGATCCTGCGGATGCGGTTCGCCGAGGAGATGACCCAGGCGGAGATCGGCGAGCGGCTGGGCGTGTCGCAGATGCACGTGTCCCGGCTGCTGGCGCGGATGACGGCGCGGATGCGCGAGGGCCTGCTGAGCGAGGGCTGAGGAACGGGCCGGCGCAGGGCTCCGGGGGCCGTGCCGGGCCGGCCGGGGCGCCGGGTCAGGACGCCGCGGACCCGGCGTGGTCGACGAGGCGCGACCTGGACTCCGGGGCGTCGGGACGCGTCGGCCGGTGGCTCCCCCGCTTCCCGGGGCCCACCTCCGGCCGGCGGTCCGCCGGGGCCCACCACTCGGCGCGCACGGTCTTTCCCGCCGGCCCCGGGCGCACGTCGACCCGGTCGGCGAGCTGCTCCACCAGCCGCCAGCCGAAGCCCCCGCCGCCGCCGAAGTCGGGCTGCCGCGCGGAGGGCAGGGCGGGACTCGTGTCCTCCACTTCCAGGGTGAGCCGCTGCTCCTGGGCGTGCAGGCGCAGGCACCACTCCCCGTCGGTGTGGTGCAGCGCGTTCGCCAAGAGCTCGGTGACCACCAGGCGCACGGCGGTCAGATCCGCCCAGGGGCAGCGGTCGGTGACGAAGCCGGTGACGGTCTCCCTGACCTCGGCGCTGTCGACGGTACGTGAGTCCAGAACAAGCACGAGCGCCTCCTTCCCCGCTTCGCGTACCCGCTCACCGCCGACTTCAGTACCCCTCCTCCGTGCGCCGGACCGTCAGGGCCACCGTGTCGTCCGGGTGGAGGATCACGGTGTGCATCTCCTCCGCGAGGGCGCCCGGCACCTCCTCCATGGGGAGGTGCCGGTGGCGGCGGGCCGCCAGGGCGAGGCGCTGCTCGCCCTCGCGCGGGTCGCGGCGGCTCTCGGTCAGCCCGTCCGTGTACAGGACCAGGAGGTCGCCGGGGTCCAGCCGGTCCCGGAGCAGCACCTCGCTGCCCGGCAGGGGGAAGCCGACGCCCCGCCCGGGGGCCTCCAGGAACCGGGTGGCGCCGTCCCGGCGCACGAGCAGGGCCGGCGGGTGGCTGCCGTTCGCCAGGCACAGCTCTCCGGTCCGCGGGTCGATCCGCACCACCTGCACCGTCGCCATCAGCTCCTGGTCGAAGGCGGCCAGCGCGTCGGCGGCCCGGGCGACCAGCGTCCCCAGCTCGTGGCCCTCCAGCGCCAGGGTGCGGACGGCGTGGGTGACGTTGAGGGCGCTGCGGGTGCTGGTCAGCCCGTGGCCGAGCGCGTCCACGATGGTGATGTGCACCGTGCCGTCGGGCAGCGCGAACCAGTCGTACAGGTCGCCGCCGGTCGGCGCGTGCTTCTCGGCCGGCTCGTACCGCACGGCCATCTCCAGCCCGCGCACCTCGACCGGCGGCGGGCGCAGCGCGTCCTCCAACTGGCGCAGCATCCGGCCGTGCGCCTTCCGCAGCTGCTCGTCGCGCTCCTCCAGCTGTACGTAGAGGGCGAGGACGCCGCTGTTGGTCTCGGCCAGTTCGTCCTTGAGCCGCTGGTGCTCGCGGGCCAGGCAGTCCAGGCGCTCCGTGAGGAAGGCCGCCTCCTCCTCCAGCAGCGCCACCGGGTCCGGCGGGTCCGGCGGGCCGCCGCCGTCCGGGACGGCCGCCCCGGGGTCCGGCAGGGGGACCGTCCAGGCGGCCCCGGCGGGCGCCGGCAGGGCGGGCAGGGGCAGGGCGTCCAGAGCGGGCGGGGAGGGGGAGTGCGGCAGCGACAGGCGTACCGTCAGGGCCGTCCCGGCGTCCCGCAGGGGCGGTACGACCTCCAGCGAGACGGCCCGCCCGGCGGCCAGCTCCGCCGCCGCGAGCCGGCTCGCCGACAGCACCAGCCGGGAGCGCAGGTCCGGGCCGACACCGGCCCGGTGCGCCACCCGGCGGAGGGTCGTGCGCAGTTCGTCCAGTGAGTGGTGGGTGGTGGACTGGGGTCTCATGGGGTTCTCCGGGCCGGGGCCACGGCCAGCACGGTGACGTCGTCCCGCGCCGCCCGGTGCTCGTGGGCCAGTACGACGGGGAGGAGGGGGGCGGGGAGGCGGGTGAGCTCCGGCCCGGGCGAGCGCGCCCAGCCTCCGTCGACGCCGTCGCTGTGCAGCAGCAGCGTGCCGCCGCGCGCGTCCGGCAGCCGCTGCGCGACCGGGGCCGGCATGTTCCAGCCGACCACGCCGGGCTGCGCGCCGAACCGGTGCCGCACGCCGTCGTGCCCGACGACGTACGCCCGTACGTTGCCGACGGCGCAGTGCTCGACCGCGCCGTCCGGTGTCCGCCGCAGCAGCCCCACCGCCGCGCCGCGGGTGCTCCGCAGCGCCTCGTGCACCGCGCACATCAGCCGCGGCAGCGGCAGGCCGGGGGAGTGGCGGAGCGTTCGTACGGCGAGCTCCGCGGCCGCCGCGGCGGCCGGGCCGTGGCCCAGGCCGTCCGCCACCATGGCGGTCAGCGTCCCGTCGCCGGGCGCCGCCTCCAGGGCCCAGGCGTCGCCGCACGACGACTCGCCGTCGACGGGCAGCCGCAGCGTCCCGACCTCCGGTGCGGCGGCCTGCCGCGAGCCGTCCGGCGGCCCGGCGGCGGGGGCGCGCAGCCGGGCGCACACCGCCGTCCCGCGCCCCGGCGCGACGCGCAGCACGAAGTCGTCGGCCAGCCGCCGTACGGTTCCCAGACCGGGCAGGGGCCCCGGATCGGCCGGCGCGGTCCCGCCGGGCGACGCGGCGGCCGGCCACCGCCCCAGCCCGTCGCCGTCCGGCCCGTTGCCGTCCGGCCCGGCACCGGTCGGGTCCCCGGGGTCGGGGGCCGCGCCGACCGCCACGATGTCCAGCCCCGGGCGCAGCGCCAACGGCTGTATGTACACCGCGCCCCGCACGGAGTGCAGGGCGAGGCCGCGGGCCAGCTCGCCGGCGCACTCGGCGGCCCGCTCCGGCAGCGCCCCGGACAGCCCCTGCTCCACGGCCGCCCGGCGCGCGGCGCCGGCCGCCAGCAGGACGGCGCCGTCGTCGTGGACGCGCACGCGCGCGGTCACCGCGGTCACCGGTCGTTCCACCGCGTCACCACCACCGTCGTGCCCCGGCCGGGGGCGGTGCGGATCTGGAAGTCGTGCATGAGCCTGCGGGCCCCGCCCAGACCGTGGCCGAGACCGCTGCCGGTGGTGAAGCCGTCCTGGAGCGCGGCCTCCACGTCCGGGATGCCGGGCCCCTCGTCGCGGACCGTCAGCCGCAGGCCGCGCCGCCCTCCCGGGGTCAGCAGCCGCACCTCCAGCGTTCCGCCGCCGCCGTGGACGTAGGCGTTGCGGGCCAGTTCGCTGGCGGCGGTGACGATGCGGGTCTGGTCGACGATCCCGAACCCGGCCTGGACGGTGGCCGCCCGCACCGCGTGCCGGACGGTCAGCAGGTCCTCCTCGGAGCGCACCTCGTACCGGGAGCACCGGCTCTCGTCGACGTCCGGGACGTCGGGCCCGGCCCCCGCCGCCCCGCGCCTCGGGACGGGGTCCGGGGGCGGCACGGCCACCCGCGCGCCGTCGTGCACCGGGGTGCGCGGCCATCTCACCTGGCCGCCCGCGGTCAGGGCGTCGCCCGGCGTCATGGCCGGCCCTCCCCGCGGGGGCCGGGCGGGTGCGGCATCCGCTGCCAGCCGAGGGCGGTCAGCCCCTGCTCGGCGTTGAGCGCCGTCTCCACGCCGGTCAGCCGCAGCCCCAGTTCGACCAGCGTGATCGCCACGGCCGGGCGCATCCCCGCGACGATGACCCGTGCGCCGAGGAGCCGCGCCATCGTGGTCAGCTCCGTGAGCGTCCGCGCGACGAAGGAGTCGATGATCTCCAGCCGGGAGATGTCGATGAGTACGCCCCGCGCGCCGTCCGCCACGATGCGCTCGGTCAGCTCGGCGGTGAACGCCAGCGCCGAGGTGTCGTCGAGCTCGTTCAGCAGGCCGGTCACCAGTACGTCGCCCAGCCGCAGGATGGGCACGCCCGTGGGGCGGGGCGGCGTCACTCGGTCACCGGCCGGTCGGGGGAGGCGACCGCGCCGGCGCCGACGGCGGGCTGGTCGGTGAGGCGGATGGCGGCGGCCAGGGCGTCCGCCAGGGTCGCCCGCGTCAGGATCGTCGACAGGTCGATGCCCAACTGGGCGATGGTCTGCGCGATCGGCGGGCGGATGCCGCTGATGACGCAGTCGGCGCCCATCAGCCGCACCGCGTTGACCGTGTGCATCAGGTGCTGGGCCACGGCCGTGTCGACGGCCGGGACGCCGGTGATGTCGATGATCGCGACCTGTGCCTCGTTGTCCTGGATCGCCTGGAGGAGGCTCTCCATGACCACCTGCGTCCGCGCCGTGTCCAGCGTCCCGATGAGCGGCACGGCCAGGACGTGCCGCCACAGCCGCACCACCGGCGTGGACACCTCCAGCAACTGCCGGCTCTGCCGCTGGATGACCTCCTCGCGGCCCTCCACGTACGTCTCGAAGGACAGCACGCCCGCCGCGTCGAGGAGCCGGTTGATCAGGATCGCGGCGGAGAACAGCTCGGCGGAGTCGCGGGTGGTGTGCTGGACCGCCGTCAGCAGCGCCTCCTTCAGCGACAGGACGGCGAGCGAGGTCGCCGTCGGCGACGCCCCCGCGCGGGCGCGGCGCAGCGAGAGCTCTATCACCGTGCGCCGCAGGTCGTTGCGCGAGGTCACCAGCCGCTCCACGGGAACGTCGCTGGCGAGCCCGGCGGCCAGCGCGGAGATCAGCAGGTCGGCTTCCTCGCGGACCTCGTGCTCGCTCATGTCCGTGCTGAGCACGGCCTGTTCCAGCTGGAGCCGGACCCAGCGGTCCGCGATCTCCTCCTCGCGGTCGCGCAGCGCCTCGCAGAGGCGGTCCCGCACACTCGATTCGCTGGTGTTCACACGTACCTCTCGCATTCGACGGAGGGGGCCCCGGCCGTGCGCCGTGAACGCACCGGTGGCGCACGGGACTTGGCCGGGCCCTCTTGCCTTCGGACAACGCAGACGGAATCGTAGGGTCCGCCGGGTCGCGAACGCGAACCGCCGTGTGTCACGCCCGCCGCGACGTTCCGGTGCGCCCCTACCCGCGCGTGAAGACCCCATGCCGCCGTGTCGCCCGGTCGCCGTACACGGACCCCGCGCCACCCGCCGGGGCGAGGCCGTGCGCGCGCACCGCGTCCGCGACCGCCGCCGCGAGCCGCGCGTGGCCCGCGTCGTCGGGATGCAGGCCGTCCCACAGGTGCTCCGGGCGCAGCAGGGGGCGGCCCGGCAGCAGGACCAGGCGTAGGTCGCCGGCCGCGCGCAGCTCCCGTACGGCCTCCTCCATCGCCGCGCGCAGCTCCGCCAGCGTCGCGCCCGAGGCGTTCGCCGTCGTCTCGGCGTCCGGGCGCAGCAGCGGCGACACGACCAGCAGGGGCGTGTCGGGGTGGCCCTCCCGGACCGTGGCGACGAAGGCGCGGGTCAGCTCGTACAGGAAGGGCGCGGTGGTCGGCACGGGGCCCCAGCAGTTCGTGCCGAAGGCGAGCGTGAGCAGCGCGGCGGGCAGCGCGGCCAGCTGCCGCGCGACGGGCAGCTCACCGCGCGCCGAGCCCGCGTAGCCCAGGTTCACCGGGTCCAGTTCGAGGGCCCGCCCGGCGGCGGCGGGCCAGGCGTGCGCGGGCCGCGTGGCCCACCAGCCCTCGGTGATCGAGTCGCCGTACACGACCCAGCGCGGGCGGCGCGGCGCCGCCGCGACCGCGCCGCCCACCGCGCGCAGGCCGAGCACCACCGGCGCCGCCCCCTCCGGCAGGTACACGGTGAACACGGCGCCCCGCCCCGCCACCGGCGGCAGCGTCAGGGTCGCCGTCGCCTCCCCGGCGGACGGCGCGCCGTACGCCTCGCCGACGCGCCGCCCGTCCCGCCACAGCCCGAAGCAGTGCACCGGCACGGGCGGCGCGCCGTCCCGCCCGGGCGTCCGCGCCCGGTAGCGGACCTCCACCGCCCGCGTCCCCGGCGAGGCGGTGAACTCCAGCCGTACGCCGACCGGCAGCGCGGCCCGCTCGACGAGCTCCCACGGCAGGACGCCCACCACCGAGGGGTCCGTCCGCACCGGCCGCGTGCCGTCCCACCACGCCGTGCCCCGCAGGAACGGCACCGGGTCCAGCCACGGCCCGCCACCCGTCCGCCTCATCCGCACCCCCTCGCACGCCCCTCCGGGCGCCCTCCGCCCGCCTGTGCGCCCCCTGCCGTCCGTGTGCCCCGATGTGTCGATTCATGCGGCAGCGCGCAATGTTTCCCCGTCCGTGCCCGAAGTGCGCAATGATCATCCGTCGATGCGCAACAACGCTGCATTTCAGAATGCGAAGCTCTCCCCGTAGGCTCGGGGCCCGTACCTGGAGTGGCGGTGTCCGCCGGCTCGGCGGTCTCCCCCTTCCCCCGTGGGTTCCCTGTGGGCTCTCTCCGCCCGCGCGCCGCCGCCGGTTCCGCCGTACCCCCGACCGCAGCGATGAAGGAGCCCCGCAGTGCTCGATCAAGGCGCAGCCCCACCGGCCACCGAGCCCTCTGCCCGGATGGCCGCCGGAGCCTCCGCCCTCTCCGCCCTCGGCCGCCGCAAGCCGGTGGAAGACCTGGTCGCGGAGGGTGGTCAGGGTGAGGGCGGCTCGCTCCGCCGCTCGCTGTCCATGTGGCAGCTGACCATGATCAGCATCGGCGCCACGCTCGGCACGGGCATCTTCGTCGTCCTCGGCGAGGCCGTTCCCGAGGCGGGCCCGGCCGTCACCCTGGCGTTCGTCTTCGCGGGCCTGACGGCGCTCTTCTCGGCGCTCTCCTACGCCGAGCTGGCCGGCACCATCCCCGTCGCCGGCTCCTCGTACTCGTACGCGTACGCAACGATGGGCGAACTCGTCGCCTGGGTGTGCGGCTGGTGCCTGCTCCTGGAGTACGGCGTGTCCGTCGCCGCCGTGGCGGTCGGCTGGGGCGACTACCTCAACGAGCTCCTCAGCGGCACGATCGGCGTCACCCTCCCCGAGGCGCTCACCGCGCCCCCCGGCGACGGCGGCGTGTTCAACCTGCCCGCGCTGATCGTCGTGATGCTGGCGATGGTCTTCCTGCTCGGCGGCGCCAAGGAGTCCGCCCGCGCCAACACGATCATGGTCATCGTGAAGATCGCCGCGCTCGCCCTCTTCTGCGCCGTCGGCTTCACGGGCTTCTCGTCGGGCAACTACTCCGACTTCATGCCGCTCGGCGTCTCCAGCGTCGGCGCGGCGGGCGCCATCCTGTTCTTCTCGTACATCGGCTTCGACGCCGCCTCCACGGCCGGCGAGGAGGCCAAGAACCCCAAGCGCGACCTGCCCCGCGCGATCATGCTGTCGCTGGTCGTCGTCACCGCGCTGTACGTCCTCGTCGCGGCCGTCGCCGTGGGTGCCTGGGACTGGAAGAAGTTCGCGGGCTCCGAGGCGTCGCTCAGCGCGATCATGAACGACGTCACCGGCCAGAGCTTCTGGGGCACCCTGCTCGCGGCCGGCGCGGTCATCTCCATCGCCAGCGTCGTCCTGACCGTCCTCTACGGCCAGACCCGCATCCTCTTCGCGATGTCCCGCGACGGCCTCGTGCCCAAGGTCTTCGCCAAGGTCGACCCGAAGACCGGCGCCCCCCGCGCCAACACCGTGATCGTCTCGCTGTTCTGCGGCCTCCTCGCCGCCGCCGTCCCGCTCGGCGAACTCGTCAACGCCACCAGCATCGGCACGCTGTTCGCGTTCGCGCTGGTCAACGTCGCGGTCGTCGTCCTGCGCCTCACCCGCCCGGAGCTGGAGCGCAGCTTCAAGGTCCCCTTCGGCCCGCTCTTCCCGATCCTGGGCTTCCTGTTCTGCGGCTACAGCATGTACAGCCTCGACATGATCACCTGGGTGGTCTTCGGACTCTGGATGGCCGTGGGCCTCGTGTTCTACTTCCTGTACGGCATGCGCCGCTCCCGATTGGCCACCGCAGAGAAGTGACCCCCTCCCCGTGCGACTCAACGACCTCGACGAACGCATCGTCCACGCCCTGGCCGAAGACGCCCGCCGCAGCTACGCCGACATCGGCTCGCTGGTCGGACTGTCCGCGCCGGCCGTGAAGCGGCGCGTCGACCGGCTCCGGGCCGAGGGGGCCATCACCGGCTTCACCGTCCGCGTGGACCCGGCGGCGCTCGGCTGGGAGACGGAGGGGTTCATCGAGATCTACGCGCGGGGCAACACCTCGCCCGAGACGATCCAGCGCGGCCTGGAGCGCTACCCGGAGATCGCGTCCGCCTCCACCGTGACGGGGGAGGCGGACGCGATCGTCCAGGTCTTCGCCTCCGACATGCGCCACTTCGAGCGCGTGCTGGAGCGCATCGCGGGCGAGCCGTTCGTGGAGCGCACCAAGTCGGTGCTGGTGCTCTCCCCGCTGCTGCGGCGGTTCTCCTCCGGCTCGCCCGCCTGAGCCCGCTCCGGACCGCCCACCGGCTTCCGGGCCGCTCACCGGCCCCGGGCCGCCAGGAGGCGACCCGGAAGCCGTCCGTACGCCCGTCGGCCTTCCCGAAGGGCGTCGAGCCCTCACCCGGCGGCGCATCGCCCCGCTCCGGGCCGCGGGCCGGCCGGTTGCGGCCCAGCCGGTCCCTCCGCCCGGGTCGTGGGCGGCGACCCTGGCCTGTCGGCCTGTCGGCCTGTCGGCCTGTCGGCCACAGGTCGCCCGCCTCGACGGGCGGGACCCGCCGTCCCGCCCGCGCCCGCCGGTCCGCCCGCGCCCGCCAGTCCGCCCGGCGGCAGCACGGCGGCGACGGTGGTGGTCCTCGTACGACGCTCCGCAGGGGCCGTTCCTCTCCGGGGCCCTGTCGAACCGGACGGCTCCGGGCCTCCCGCGCCCCCGCCCCCGCGCTTCGTGCCGCGTCCCGCCCTCCCCGCGCCGGAGGCGCCCCTCCGCCCCCGGTCGGACCGACGCGCAACGAATCGCCGCCCCACCCGGTGAGCGCGCAACGTTTCGGCGGTCGGTCCGCAACGGTCACGGCTTGTCCGGGCAGAAGTCCGGACCGTACCTTTTTTGCGTCTCTCTCCACCCCCCGCACCCGACGAGGTCCGCCCATGCCGCCGCTGCGCACCGCCCTGCTCCAGAGCTCCGGACAGCTCGGTGACGTGGCCGCCAACCTCAAGGCCCTCGACGAGGCCGCCGCCCGCGCGGCGGCTGCCGGCGCGGGGCTGCTGGTCGCCCCCGAGATGTTCCTCACCGGGTACGCGATCGGCGCGGACGTCGCCCGGCTCGCCGAGCCCGCGGACGGCCCGTCCGCCCGCGAGGCCGCCGCCGTGGCCGCACGCCAGGGCCTGGCCATCGCCTACGGCTACCCGGAGCGCGACGGGGACGCGGTGTACAACTCCGCGCGTCTCGTCGGCGCCGACGGCGCGCTCCTGGCGAACTACCGCAAGACCCACCTCTACGGAGGCTTCGAGCAGGAGTGGTTCACCCCCGGCGACCAACCCGTCGTCCAGGCCGAGGTCGGCGGCGTCCGGGTCGGCCTGATGATCTGCTACGACGTGGAGTTCCCGGAGAACGTCCGGGCGCACGCCCTCGCCGGTACGGACCTCCTCCTCGTACCGACCGCGCTGATGCACCCCGCACGGATCGTCGCCGACTCCGTCGTGCCGGTCCGCGCCTTCGAGAACCAGCTCTACATCGCGTACGCCAACCGGACCGGGCCCGAGGGCGGCTTCGAATTCGTCGGCCTGTCCGCGCTCGCCGGCCCCGACGGCACCGCCCGGGCCCGCGCCGGCCGCGGCGAGGACCTCGTCGTCGGCGACGCCGACCCCGAGCTGCTGCGGCGGTCGCGCGGCGAGAACCCGTACCTCCGGGACCGCCGTCCCGCCCTCTACACCACCCTCGCCTGAGCGCCCCCGCACCCGGCACCCCTCGCCTGAGCGCCCCCCGCCCAGCACCCCCCTCGTCTTCACCCGTGCAAGGAGTCCGTACCCCATGACGTCCACGGTGCCCACCGCCGTCCAGCACACCGACGCCCAGCCGCCGATCACCATGTTCGGCCCGGACTTCCCGTACGCGTACGACGACTTCCTGGCCCACCCGGCCGGCCTCGGCCAGATACCCGCCACCGAGCACGGCACCGAGGTCGCCGTCATCGGCGGCGGCCTGTCCGGCGTCGTCGCCGCGTACGAGCTGATGAAGATGGGCCTCAAGCCCGTCGTGTACGAGGCCGACCAGCTCGGCGGCCGGTTGCGCACCGTCGGTTTCGACGGCTGCGACCCGGAGCTCAACTGCGAGCTGGGCGCGATGCGCTTCCCGCCGTCCTCCACCGCCCTGCAGCACTACATCGACCTGGTCGGCCTGGAGACCAAGCCGTTCCCGAACCCGCTCGCCGAGTCGACCCCGTCCACCGTCGTGGACCTCAAGGGCGAGACGCACTACGCGGAGACGATCGACGACCTGCCGCAGGTGTACCGCGACGTCGCGGCCGCCTGGAGCGCCTGCCTGGAGGAGGGCGCGGACTTCTCCGACATGAACCGCGCCATGCGGGAGCGCGACGTGCCCCGCATCCGGGAGATCTGGGCGAAGCTCGTCGAGAAGCTCGACAACCAGACCTTCTACGGCTTCCTCTGCGAGTCCGAGGCGTTCAAGTCGTTCCGCCACCGCGAGATCTTCGGCCAGGTCGGCTTCGGCACCGGGGGCTGGGACACCGACTTCCCCAACTCCATCCTGGAGATCCTCCGCGTCGTCTACACCGAGGCCGACGACTACCACCGCGGCATCGTCGGCGGCAGCCAGCAGCTCCCGCTGCGGCTGTGGGAGCGCAAGCCGGGGAAGATCGTCCACTGGCCGCTCGGCACCTCGCTGAAGTCCCTCCACGGCGGCGAGCCCAAGCCGGCCGTGACCCGGCTGCACCGCACCGCCGGCAACCGCATCACGGTCACCGACGCCAACGGCGACATCCGCACCTACCGCGCGGCGATCTTCACCGCCCAGTCGTGGATGCTGCTGTCGAAGATCGAGTGCGACGACTCGCTGTTCCCGATCGACCACTGGACGGCGATCGAGCGCACCCACTACATGGAGTCCTCGAAGCTGTTCGTCCCCGTCGACCGGCCGTTCTGGCTGGACAAGGACGAGGAGACCGGCCGCGACGTCATGTCGATGACGCTGACCGACCGGATGACCCGCGGCACGTACCTGCTGGACAACGGCCCGGACAAGCCGGCCGTCATCTGCCTGTCGTACACCTGGTGCGACGACAGCCTGAAGTGGCTGCCGCTGTCCGCGAACGAGCGGATGGAGGTCATGCTGAAGTCGCTCGGCGAGATCTACCCGAAGGTCGACATCCGGAAGCACATCATCGGCAACCCGGTGACCGTCTCCTGGGAGAACGAGCCCTACTTCATGGGCGCGTTCAAGGCCAACCTGCCGGGCCACTACCGCTACCAGCGCCGCCTGTACACCCACTTCATGCAGGACCGGCTCCCCGAGGACAAGCGCGGCATCTTCCTCGCCGGCGACGACATCTCGTGGACGGCCGGCTGGGCCGAGGGCGCCGTGCAGACCGCGCTGAACGCCGTGTGGGGCGTCATGCACCACCTGGGCGGCGCGACCGACCCGTCCAACCCGGGCCCGGGCGACGTCTACGACGAGATCGCCCCGGTGGAGCTGCCGGAGGACTGACGCCCCGGCGGCCCGGGCGACATCCGCCCCACCGGCCCCAGGGGAGCGGTCGGGCGCCCCGCCGGCCCCACGGAGCGGTCGAGGCGTCCGGCCACCCCCCGGCCGGCATCCGCCCCCGCGGACCTGCCGCCCGGCGCGGATGCCACGGTGGCCGGGCGGCAGGTCGTACCCGGCCCGTGCCTAGGAGCCGGTGGGGCGGCCGTCGCCCTTCGTGGTCGCCCCGTCGGCCGCGTGGTCGTCGTACGCCGAGGTGCCCGCGTCCAGCAGCGGCTCCTGCTCCTTCAGGTGGGCGGGGGCGAAGGCGCGCAGCGTGTGGTAGCCGGTGATGACGACGATGGTGCCCAGCGCGATCCCGCCGAGCTCGAACGTGTCGGTGATCTTCAGGCTGACGCCGCCGACGCCGATGATGATGCCGGCGGCGGCCGGAACCAGGTTGAGCGGGTTGCGCAGGTCGACCTTGGCGTTGATCCAGATCTGGGCGCCGAGCAGGCCGATCATGCCGTACAGGATGACCGTGATGCCGCCCAGGACGCCGCCGGGGATCGCCGCGACGACCGCGCCGAACTTGGGGCAGAGCCCGAAGAGGAGGGCGAAGCCGGCGGCGGCCCAGTAGGCGGCGGTCGAGTAGACGCGGGTCGCGGCCATGACGCCGATGTTCTCGGAGTACGTGGTGTTCGGCGGGCCGCCGACCGCCGTGGACAGCATCGACGCGGCGCCGTCGGCGGCGATGGCCGTGCCGAGCTGGTCGTCGAGCGGGTCACCGGTCATCTCGCCGACCGCCTTGACGTGGCCGGCGTTCTCCGCGATCAGGGCGATCACGACCGGCAGGGCGACGAGGACCGCCGACCACTCGAAGCTCGGGGCGTGGAACGTCGGCAGCCCGATCCAGTCGGCCTTGGCGACGCCCGACAGGTCCAGCCGCCAGTGGTCGACCGCCTCGGCGCCGCCGGCGGGGGAGTGGATCTTCCCGAAGACCAGGTCGAGGACCCACGACAGGGCGTACCCGAAGACCAGCCCCAGGAAGATCGCCACACGGGACCAGAAGCCCCGCAGGCAGACCACGGCCAGGCCCGTGAACAGCATCACGAGCAGCGCGGTCCACTGGTCCTGCGGCCAGTACGTGGACGCCGTCACCGGCGCCAGGTTGAAGCCGATCAGCATCACGACGGCGCCCGTCACGACCGGCGGCATCGCCGCGTGGATGATCCGCGCGCCGAACCGCCGTACCGCCAGGCCCGCCAGGAACAGGGCGAGCCCGACGACGAGGACCGCCCCGGTGACCGTCGAGCTGTCCCCGCCGGACGCGCGGATCGCGGCGGCGACGCCCACGAACGACAGCGAGCACCCGAGGTAGCTGGGCACCCGGCCGCGCGTCGCGAGGAGGAAGACCATCGTCGCGACGCCCGACATCATGATCGCCAGGTTGGGGTCGAGGCCCATGAGGACGGGCGCCACGAACGACGCGCCGAACATGGCGACCACGTGCTGGGCTCCGAGCCCGGCCGTCCGCGGCCACGACAGCCGCTCGTCCGGGCGCACCACGGCGCCGGGCGCGGGGGTCCGCCCGTCGCCGTGCAGGGTCCAGCGCACGCCGAGGTTCATGGGTGGGTCGCTCCCGTTCTGTCGATCGCGCCCCGGCGGTGCGGGGCGGGAGGGCGGCCGGGCGGGTGGGCGATCGGCCGAAAATGGACGACCGCCATGGTACGGGGACGGCGGTACGGACCCGTCGCTCGCCCGTTCAGGCCCCCCGGCCGCCCCCGGCCGCCGCGTCCGGGCCCGCCCCGCCGGCCCGGGCCCGGCGGCCCGGGGCCAGCACGCCCGCCCCGGCCACCAGGCCGAACGCCAGCACCGTGACCACCCCGAAGGACACGGTCAGCGACGTCAGGTCGGCGAGACCGCCGATCAGCGAGGGGGCGACCAGACCGGAGGTGTACGTGATGGTGGCGACCCCCGCGATGGCCTGGCTCGGGTTCGGACCGCTGCGGGCGGCCGCGGCGAAGGCCAGCGGGACGACGGCGGCCACGCCCAGCCCCATGAGTCCGAAACCGGCCATCGCGGCCACCGGGTGCGGCGCGGCGACGACCAGCGCGCCGCCCGCCGTCGCCGCGAGCCCCCCGGCCCGTACCGTGCGGGTCGCGCCGAACCGGTCCACTATCCGGTCGCCGACCAGCCGCGCCACCGCCATGGTCAGGGCGAACGCCGTCGTGGAGGCCGCCGCCGCGCCCGGCGAGGCGCCCAGCTCGTCCTTCAGGTAGACCGCCGACCAGTCGAGGCTCGCGCCCTCCGCGAAGACCCCGCAGAAGCCGATCGCCCCGATCACCAGCGCCGAGCGCGGCGGCAGCGCGAACCGCGGCGGCGGCTCCTCGTCGGGCGCGCTGCGCAGGTCCAGGACCCCCTGGCAGAACACCAGCCCCAGCACCGTCAGGGCGGCGGCGGCCAGCAGGTGGTGGAGGCGCGCGTCGCTGCCCAGGTGCGCGGCGAGCGTGCCGGTGGCCGAGCCGATCAGGGCGCCGACGCTCCACATGCCGTGCAGGCTGGACATGATGGAGCGGCCGAACCGGTCCTCCACCTCGACGCCCTGCGCGTTCATCACCACGTCGGACATGCCGGAGGACGCGCCGTACACGAACAGCGCGCCGCACAGGCCGTAGACGTTGGGCGCGAGCGAGGGCAGGGCCAGCGACAGCGTCCACAGGGCCAGCAGCGCGCGCAGCGCCGTACGGGCCCCGAGGCGGTGGCCGATCGCGCTCGCGAGCGGCATCGCCAGCGACGCGCCGAGCGCGGGGAAGGCGAGGGCCAGGCCCAGTTGCCCGGGGCTCGCCCCCGTGTGGTCCTGGATCCACGGGATGCGGGTGGCGAAGCTGCCGGCGACCGCGCCGTGCACGCAGAACACGGCGGCCACGGCGTACCGCGCCCGCCTCACCCTCTCCTTGCCGTACGGCACTGGCCCTCCCCGCATCGGTGTTCCCACGGTGTCCGGGCCCCTGCCGGGCACCCGCCGCCGTAAATTATCAGGAACCCTGCCTGAAAGTAAGATCGGAAGGACCCGCGGCATGTCCCCCACCCCCGCGTCCCCCCGCACCGCCCGGGCCGTCAACGACCGGCTCGCCCTGCGCCTGCTCCAGGAGGAGGGGCCCCTGACGGCGCGCCGGCTGACGAGGCTGACCGGGCTGTCCCGGCCCACCGTCGCCGACCTCGTCGAGCGGCTCCAGGGCGCGGGCCTGGTCCGGGTCGTGGGGGAGTCCGGCACCGAGCGGCGCGGCCCGAACGCCCGGCTGTACGGGATCGTCGCGGACCGCGCCCACCTGGCCGCCCTCGACGTACGGCTCCGGGGCGTGACCGTCACCGTCACCGACCTGCTGGGCGCCCCGCTCGCGCGGGCGACCGCCCCCGTCGGCGGCGACACGGACCCGGACCGGGCCGCCGACCGGGCCGCCGCCCTGCTGGAACGCGCCGTCCGGGAGGCGGGCGCGACCCGGCTCCACACGGTCTGCCTGGGCGCGCCCGGCCTGATCGACCCCGCCACCGGGGCACCGCGCGACGCGGCCGGCCTGCCGGCCTGGCACCGCCGGCTGGTGGCCGCCCTGCGCGCCCGGGTGCCCGCGGCCGTCCTCGTCGAGAACGAGACCAACCTCGCCGCCGTCGCCGAGCTGCGCGAGGGCGCCGCCCGCGACCGCGGCACGTTCGTCCTGCTCTGGCTCGGCCACGGCGTCGGCGCCGCCGTCGTCCTGGACGGCGCCCTGCGGCGCGGCGCGTCGGGCGGCGCGGGCGAGATCGGCTTCCTGCCCGTGCCGGGCACGGGCCGGCTGCCGTCCGCGACCGACTGCTCCGGCGGCCTCCACGCCCTGGTCGGCTCGGCTGCCGTCCGGGCCCTGGCCGCCGAGCACGGCATCGAGGCCGCGGGCGACGGCGGCGGGGGTGGGGGCGGGGGAGACGGCGGGGGCGAACCGGCCGGCGCGCGGGCGGTACGCGCCGCCCTGGAGCACCTGGCCGCGCGGGGAGCCGCCGCGGGCGCCGCGGACGCGTTCCTGGACGCCCTCGCCGGGCGCGTCGCCCTGGGCGCGGCGGCCGTCGGCGCCGTACTGGACCCCGGCTGCGTCGTCCTGGGCGGCGAACTCGGCCACGCGGGCGGCGCCGCCCTGGCCGCCCGCGTCGAGGAACGGCTCGCCGCCCTCTCCCCGCTGCGCACCGAGGTCCGGGCGAGCGCGCTGGGGGGCGCGGCGGTCCTGCGCGGCGCCCTCCTCACCGCCCGCGACACCGCCCAGGACGCCCTCTTCGGGTCCCCGCCCGTCCCCTGAGCGGGCCGTGCTCCCGGCGGTGACGCGGGCGGGGGGCGGTGGGCCCCCGCCCGCCCGCCGAGCGGGCCGGCGCGCGGCCGTCGTTCAGGCCCGCGCCCCGCGCGCGAAGCGCCGCTCCAGGTACTCCTCGAACGTCCCCGTGCCCACCGCGCGCCCCGGCGTCAGGTGCCCGCCCGCGCGCAGCGCCCGGTACGTCCTGCCGGCGAGCCGTACGGGCACCACCCGGCGCCGCCGCCCGGCCGCCCGCAGGTACGCCTCCGCCAGGTCCTCGAACGCCCGGACCTCGGGCCCGCCCATGTCCGGTACGCGTCCGGCCGGGCCCGCCAGGGCGAGCTCCGCGAGCCGCGCCGCCACCTCCCGGACCTCGACCGGCTGGTCGAGGACGCCCGCCGGGACCGGGAGCACCGGCAGCCGGGCGCAGCCTTCCAGGAGGCGCAGCACCAGGTCGTGGAACTGTGTCGTCCGCAGGACCGTCCAGCCGAGGCCGGACCGCTCGACCAGCCCCTCCACGGCCAGCTTCGTCCGGTAGTAGCCGAGCGGGACCCGGTCGACGCCGACGATCGATATGTAGGCGAGGTGGGAGACGCCGGCCCGCAGCGCCGCGTCGACCAGCCGGCGGGCCGCCCGCTCGTCGCCCCCGCTCGGCGTGCTGGCGCAGTGCACCACCGTGCCGGCGCCCGCCAGCGCCGCGTCCAGGCCCTTGCCGTCGCGCAGGTCGACCGCGTACGGCGCGGAGCGGCGGCTCACCACCCGCACCTCGTGCCCGGCCTCGCGCAGCCGCTCGGTGACGTGCCGCCCGAGCGTTCCCGTACCGCCCGTCACCACGATCGTGCCCATGGTCCCGTCCGTCCTTCCGTCGCCGGTGTTCTCGACGGCTACGAACCGGCGGGGTCCCCGGGACGTGACAGCTGCCGCCCCGCGAAGGCGAGCTTCTCCGGGTTGACCACGTTGTGCACGGCCGCGATGGCCCCGTCGCGCACCACGAACGACGCGACCGCGACCAGGGTGGGGCCCGCCCACGCCACCAGCGCCGGCTCGCCGTTGATCCGCACGCTCGCCAGGCGCAGCCGGCCCGCGTGGCGCGCCACCAGCCCGCCCAGGAACCGCAGCACCTTCTCCCGGCCCTCGATCGGCCGCCGCGCCGCCGACACGACGCCCCCGCCGTCGCCCCACCACACGACGTCGGCGGCGAGCGTCTTCTCCAGGGACGCCAGGTCCCCGTCGCGCGCCGCGGCGACGAACGACTCGACGAGTTCCCGGTGGCGCCGCTCGTCCCGCTCGGTGAACCGGGTCTCGGCCGCGGCGACGCGCGCGGCGGCCCTGCGGTGGAGCTGGCGGCTGTTGGCCTCGCTGATGTCGAGGACCCCGGCGATCTCGCGGTGGCTGTACGCGAACGCCTCGCGCAGCACGTAGACGGCCCTCTCGGTCGGCGTCAGCCGCTCCAGCAGCACCAGCAGCGCCGTCGACACGGCCTCGCGCCGCTCGGCCGACTCCAGGGGGCCCAGTGCGCCCTCCTCGGTGACGACCGGCTCCGGCAGCCAGGGGCCCGGGTACTGCTCGCGCCGGGCGCGCGCCGAGGTGAGCCGGTTCAGGCACAGGTTGGTGACCACCTTCGCCAGCCACGCCCCCGGCCGGTCGATGCGGTCCCGCTCGGTCCCGCTCCACCGCAGGTACGCGTCCTGCACCACGTCCTCGGCCTCCGCCGCGGAACCGAGCATGCGGTAGGCGAGGCCGAACATGCGCGGGCGGTGACTCTCGAACTCTTCGACGGTCTCTGTCACGACACTCACGTTCACAGCCTGCCACGGCACGCACGGAGGAGACCCGGCGGCGGGCAGGGGCCTTCCCCCACCGCCGCCGGGTCTCCGTTCCGGCCGCCGGGCGTCAGGCGCGGACCGCCCGACGCCCGGCCGGACGCGTCAGCAGGTGCCGAGGTCCTGCCACACGCCCCACTCGCCCGTCGTACCGGGCTCCTCGCCCTTCGTCCACCACTTCGCCTTCCACGTGTGGGACTTGTGGGAGACGGTGGTGCCGCTGCCGTAGGAGGCCGAGGCGTCCCACGCCGGGGCCGTGCAGGCGCCCGGGCTCGGCGGCGGGTCGGTCGGGTTCGGCGTCGGGCCCGTGCCGGGCTCGACGACCGTGGTGCCGCGGGCGAGGTCGCCGGCGAGCGCGTAGGTCGTGCCCGCGATGTTGACCGTCCAGTTCGACGGGGTCGACACCGGCAGGTAGTAGTTGAAGGACAGCTCCACCGAGGCGCCCGGCGCGAGGGTCTGCCACGCCGGCAGCTTCAGCGAGACGCGGTGGAAGTCGCCCTTCAGCCCGCCCACGTTGCCGCCCGTGTGGTCGCTGCTGATCACCTTCGTGCCGAAGCCGGACTGGTCGGAGGCGTTGGCCGGGGCCGAGGTGGCGTAGTCGAACTGGAACTCCGTGCCGCCCGGGAGCGTCGTCTTCGTGTTGTTGGTGATCTTCACCTTGGGGGTGATCGGGTAGTTGGAGTCGCCGAGCTTGAACTCGCCGAACTGCACGCCGATGTTCACGGCCTTGGTGGGCAGCGCCTTGTTCGAGACCTTCGCGCCGTACGGGGAGGCCGCCTTGAACTTGTCGTACATCAGCGACGTCAGCGTCGAGCCGGGCTCGTACTGGCCCTTCGCGGCGTTCCAGCCGTAGTCGCCGGCGAGCTCCCACACCATGGTGCCGCCGATGCCGCGGTCGACCACGTAGTCGGCCTTGCGGGCCACCGACTGCTCGTCCTCCGTCGACAGGAAGACCTTCTTCTCGGCGTTCCACAGCCACGGCGCGACCAGCGTGGAGTCGTACTTGCGGGCGTAGGTGCCGGTCAGCTTCGTGCCGGCCGGGAAGCCGTACGTGGTGAGGTAGTCGCCGACGACGCCCTTCTCCAGGTTCTTGGCGTGCCACATCGGGTTGGAGCCCGCCGGGGACTCCTTGCCGTTGTCGTCCTTGTCGTGCCAGAGGTTGTCGATGCCGACCGCGCCGTCACCGCACTTGGTCAGGCCGGAGCCGGCCGGGCAGCTGGCCGCCGCCGCCTTGCCCCACAGGCCGTCCGTGCCGCCCTGGACGTTCTTGAAGCCGCGGGTGTAGTACGGCAGGCCGATGTTGATGCGGCCGGCCGGCATCGAGCCGCGGAAGTAGTGGTACGCCCAGTCGGTGTTGAGGTAGCCGATGCCGCCGTACTGCTGGCTGCCGTACACGTTCGCCGCGGCCAGCTCGGAGTCCTTGCCGTCGTCGAACAGCGAGGCGTTCGGGCCCACGTGCTCGTTCCAGGCGCCGTGCAGGTCGTACGACATGATGTTGACGTAGTCGAGGTACTTCTGCTGCTGGTACGTCTCCATGCCGCGCAGCAGGTAGCCCGAGGAGGGGGCGGCGACGGTCAGCATGTAGTGCTTGCCGTCGGCGGCGCCGGCGCGGTCGAGCTTCTCGCGCAGGGTCTTCATCAGCGCCGTGTAGCCCTGGACGAGGCCGGCGCGGCGGCCGTTGGCGATCGACCAGTCGAGCGGGTTGCCGGCGTCCTTCATGGTCGTCGGGTACTCGTAGTCGATGTCGACGCCGTTGAAGCCGTACTTCTTGATGAACTCGACCGCCGAGTCGGCGAAGGTGTTGATGCCCGCCTGGTTGACGGAGCCGTCCGCGTTGGTGGCCATCGAGTAGAAGCCGCCGGAGGCCACGCGCTTGCCGCTGTCGTCGAAGTAGCCGCCGGTCTCCGCCCAGCCGCCGACCGAGATCAGCGTCTTGACGTCCGGGTGCTGCTTCTTGAACTTGTTCAGCAGGTTGAAGTGGCCCTTGTAGGGCAGGGTCGGGTCCATCTCGGCGCCCGCCACGCCCGGCCAGGTCATGCCGGTGGCGGCGTTGTTCGGGCCGTCGGTGCCCACGGAGATCTTGTTGCCGGCGCCCACGTGGGCGAAGGCGTAGTTGATGTGGGTGATCTTGTCCCACGGGATGTTGCTGGCGAGGTAGGCGGGCGTGCCGTCCTTGCCGGTGCGCCAGCCGGTGAAGTAGCCGATGACGCGGCGCTGGTGGTCGGCGCCCATCTTCTCGCGGCCTTCGGCGTCGTACACGGAGCAGTAGGGGACGTCCACGCCGGGCGTCTTGTACAGGCCGTCGGGGCGACAGGACTCGTGGTCGGCGGCGTACGAGACGCCACCGGAGAGCGAGCTGAGCAGCAGTCCGGCGACGGCGGCGCCGGATGCGAGCAGCGAGGCTCTCGCACGGGGGGATGACAGCACGGTCGGCTCCTCCTGGGGAGTCGGGCTTCACACAACGTGCGGCTTCTGGCAGGGGGTTGGGGTCGTGCCCGGCCCAGGTGTGCGCACACCGGAGGGCCGTCTCCGCGGAGAGGTGACGCAGACATTAAGAGGACTAGACCAAAGCGTCAATAGGTCTGGACCAATCTGGTTCCACGGGGGCGGGAAGAAGGGGCCGGGGGCGCGCGGGAGGGAGGCCCGGCCCCCGCTGTGAGTCAGCCCACAGAGATCACCCGCGTGGGCGGCGCGGAGCCGTGGCACACTGGCCCTGTATCAGCAGCAGCGCACTCCGGGGTCGGTGCAATTCCGAACCGGCGGTTACAGTCCGCGACCCGGCCGCATCCAGTGGCCGGTTGACCAGGTGAAACTCCTGGACCGACGGTGAAAGTCCGGATGGGAGGCAGTGCGCGGCGGGCAACCCTTCTCGGGGCGCGCCGTCGTCTGCCGGCGGCCGGGCGTCCCCCGGAGGCCGGCCGGCGCCGTGGCGGCGTACCCCCGCGAGGCGCCGTTCCCGCTTCCTGTCGCCACCGACAGGCCCCGGAGTCCGTGCCCGACGAGGCAGGAGGACCCGGTGGCCACAGCGGCCGACACGACCGCCATGCGCCGAGCCGTCGCGCTCGCCGCCCGTGGACTCGGCTCCACCAGCCCCAACCCGGTCGTCGGGTGCGTCGTCCTCGATGCCTCCGGCCACGAGGTCGGCGCCGGGTACCACGAGCGCGCCGGCGGCCCCCACGCGGAGGTCCACGCCCTGCGCGAGGCGGGCGCCCGCGCCCGCGGCGGCACCGCCTACGTCACCCTCGAACCCTGCAACCACACGGGCCGCACCGGCCCCTGCGCCCAGGCGCTCGCCGAGGCCGGGATCGCACGCGTCGTCTACGCCGTCGCCGACCCGAACCCGCAGGCCAGCGGCGGCGCCGACACGCTCCGCGCGGCCGGCGTCGAGGTCGAGGGCGGCCTCCTCGCCGACGAGGCCGCGGCCGGCAACGCCGCCTGGCTCACCTCCGTGCGCCTCGGCCGGCCCCACGTCCGGTGGAAGTACGCCGCCACCCTGGACGGCCGCGTCGCGGCCGCCGACGGCACCAGCCGCTGGATCACCTCGCCCGAGGCCCGCGCCGACGTCCACCGGCTGCGCGCCGAGGCGGACGCCGTCGTCGTCGGCTCCGGCACCGCCCGCGCCGACGACCCCCACCTCGCCGTACGCGGCGTGGACGGCGCCGTCCAGCCGCTGCGGGTCGTCGTCGACACCGGGGCGAGTGCCGTCAGGCCCGGTGCCCGCGTCCTCGACGACGCCGCCCCCACGCTGATCGCCGTCGCCGAGGACGCCGCCGCCGACCACCTCGCCGGCGCCGACGTCGTACGGCTCCCCAGGGCCGCCACCGGGCGCGGCCTGGCGGTACCGGCCCTGCTGGCCGCCCTGCACGAGCGGGGCGTCCGCTCCGTACTCCTCGAAGGCGGCCCCACCCTCGCGGGCGCCTTCGCCGCCGAGGGCGCCGTCGACGAGGTCGTCGGCTACCTCGCCCCGGTCCTCCTCGGCGCCGGCCCCGCCGCGCTCGGCGACGCCGGGATCACCACCGTCGCCGACGCCCTGCGGCTGCGCGTCACCGACACCACCCGCATCGGCCCGGACCTCCGCGTCACCGCCCGCCCCGCCTCCCTCCCCACCCCCAAGGAGCACTGAGTGTTCACCGGAATCGTCGAAGAACTGGGCGAGGTCACCGCCGTCGAGACCCTCGGCGACGCCTCCCGCTTCCGCGTCCGCGGCCCCGTGGTCACCCGGGGCGCGAAGCACGGCGACTCGATCGCCGTCAACGGCGTCTGCCTCACGGTCGTCGAGCACGAGGGCGACGAGTTCACCGCCGACGTGATGGCCGAGACCCTCAAGCGCTCCAGCCTCGGCGCGCTCACCGCCGGCTCCCGCGTCAACCTGGAGCGGCCCGTGCCCGCCGACGGCCGCTTCGGCGGGCACGTCGTCCAGGGCCACGTCGACGGCACCGGCACCGTCGTCGAGCGCACCCCCTCCGAGCACTGGGAGGTCGTCAGGATCTCCCTCCCGGCCGAACTCGCCCGCTACGTGGTCGAGAAGGGCTCCATCACCGTCGACGGCGTCAGCCTCACCGTCGTCGAGGCCGGCGCCGACCACTTCACCGTCAGCCTCATCCCCACCACGCTCGCCCTCACCACCCTGGGCCACAAGCAGCCCGGCGACCCCGTCAACCTCGAGGTCGACGTCATCGCCAAGTACGTCGAGCGCCTCCTCGGCACCCGGGGGGCCGCCCGATGAGCGCCCTCACCTGGCTGGGCGGCGAGGCGTTCACCGCCTTCGGCCAGCGCATCATCTGGTCCGACATGCTCGGCAACACGATCGGCCTCGCCGCCCTCGCCCTCGGCTGGCGCCGCTCCATCCTCACCTGGCCCGCCCAGTTGCTCTCCGGCGTCGTCCTCGTCGCCGCCTACGCCTCCGCCCAGCTCTCCGGCGGCGTCGGCAAGCAGCTCCTGGTCATCGCCGTCGCCCTGTGGGGCTGGCGCCAGTGGCACCTCGGCCGCGGCCAGGCCCAGGACGGCTCCATCGCCGTCCGCTTCGCCACCTGGAGGGAGCGCGGCCTCCTCCTGGCCGGCGCCGTCCTCGGCACGCTCGCCGTCGGCGGCCTGTTCACGCTGTACCCGTCACTGTCGTGGAGCCCCTGGGCCGACGCGTACATCTTCGTCGGCACCCTCGTCGCGATGGTCGCCCAGGCCCGCGGGCTGGTCGAGTTCTGGTTCGCCTGGCTGCTCGTCGACGTCGTGGGCGTCCCGCTCGCCTTCAGCAGCGGCCTCGCCTTCTCCGGGCTCGTCTACGTCGTCTACTTCGCCCTCGTGCTGTGGGGCATGCGCGACTGGTGGCTGCGCACGCGCACCCCGGCCCAGGCCCTGGAAGGAGCCCCGGCATGACCACCGCGCCCGAACTGCCCCTGTGGGACACCGCCGACCTCACCCTCGACCCCGTCGAGCAGGCCGTCCGCGACATCGCCGCCGGCCGGCCCGTCGTGGTCGTCGACGACGAGGACCGCGAGAACGAGGGCGACCTCGTCGTCGCCGCCGAGAAGGCCACGCCCGAGATCGTCGCCTTCATGATGAGCGAGTGCCGCGGCCTCATCTGCGCCCCCATGGAGGGCGACGAGCTCGACCGGCTCCGCCTCCCGCAGATGGTCGAGGAGAACACCGAGTCGATGCGGACGGCGTTCACCGTCTCGGTCGACGCGGCCCCCGCCCACGGCGTCACCACCGGCATCTCCGCCGCCGACCGCGCCACCACCCTCCAGCTCCTGGCGAGCGGCGCCGCGGAGCCGTCCGACTTCGTCCGGCCCGGCCACGTCTTCCCGCTGCGCGCCCGCCCCGGCGGCGTCCTGGCCCGCAACGGCCACACGGAGGCCGCCGTCGACCTGGCCCGCCTCGCCGGACTCCGCCCGGCCGGCGCCATCGTCGAGATCGCCGGGGAGGACGGCGTCATGCTCCGGCTCCCGGAGCTCGTCCCCTTCGCCCGCAAGCACGGCCTGACGATCATCTCCATCGAGGACCTGGTCGCCTACCGCCGCGGCACCGCCCCCGCCGCCCGCCACGACACCGCGACCGCCCCGGCCCCGGCCGTCCACCGCGAGGCCGAGGTGCGGCTGCCGACCGCGCACGGCGACTTCACCGCGTACGGCTACCGCTCCACGGCCGACGGCGTCGAGCACGTCGCCCTCGTCCACGGCGACCTCGGCGACGGCGAGGACGTCCTCGTCCGCGTCCACTCCGAATGCCTCACCGGCGACGTCTTCCACTCCCTGCGCTGCGACTGCGGCCCCCAGCTGCACGCCGCCATGGACCGCATCACCGAGGCCGGCCGCGGCGTCGTCGTCTACCTGCGCGGCCACGAGGGCCGCGGCATCGGCCTGCTCTCCAAGCTCCGGGCGTACGAGCTCCAGGAGCGGGGCCGCGACACCCTCGACGCCAACCTGGAGCTCGGCCTGCCCGCCGACGCCCGTGACTACGCCGCCGGCGCCCGCATGCTCGCCGACCTCGGCGTCCGCAGCGTCCGGCTGATGACCAACAACCCGGAGAAGACCGCCGCCCTCGCCCACCACGGCCTCACCGTGGCGGGCCGGGAGCCCATGCCCGTCCAGGCCGGCGAGCACAACGTCCGGTACCTGCGCACCAAGCGCGACCGCATGGGCCACGACCTGCCCTGGCTCGACGGCCCGGCCGACGTGTCCCCCTGCGTCACCCAGTAGCACCACCGCACCACCCCACCCACCACCGAGCGAGCGATCGCACCACCCGAGGAGAAACGTGAGCGGCAAGGGCGCACCCGAACTGACCGTCAGCAACTGCGGCGACCTCCGCGTCGCCGTCATCGCCGCCCAGTGGCACGAGAAGGTCATGACCGGCCTGGTCGACGGCGCCCTGCGCGCCCTGCACGAGCTGGGCATCGACGAGCCGACCGTCCTGCGCGTCCCCGGCAGCTTCGAGCTGCCCGTCGTCGCCAAGGTCCTCGCCGGCCGCGGCTACGACGCGGTCGTCGCCCTCGGCGTCGTCATCCGCGGCGGGACGCCCCACTTCGACTACGTGTGCCAGGGCGTCACCCAGGGCCTCGTCCAGGTCTCCGTCGACACCGGCGTCCCCGTCGGCTTCGGCGTCCTCACCTGCGACACGGAGGAGCAGGCCCTCGACCGCGCCGGCCTGGAGGGCTCGAACGAGGACAAGGGCCACGAAGCGGTCACCGCCGCCGTCGCCACCGCCATGACGCTGCGCACGGTCAGCGAACCCTGGCGCTGAGTGGGTGCGCCCCACCCCGTACTCTTGGGTCATCATGGCGAACAAAACCTTCGAAGACCTCTTCGCCGAGCTGGAGCTCAAGGCCAAGGCCGGCGACCCCGCCACCTCCCGCACCGCCGAGCTGGTGGACAAGGGGGTCCATGCCATCGGCAAGAAGATCGTCGAGGAGGCCGCCGAAGTCTGGATGGCCGCCGAGTACGAGGGCAAGGAAGCCGCCGCCGAGGAGATCTCGCAGCTCCTGTACCACGTCCAGGTGATGATGGTCGCGCGCGGGATCTCCCTCGACGACGTCTACGCCCACCTCTGACCCGCCCCTCCCGCACGCACCCCGCACCCCACCAGAACCACTCCGAGGCAAAGGAAGCCCGTCCCATGCTGCGCATCGCCGTCCCCAACAAGGGTTCACTGTCCGGGCCTGCGTCGGCGATGCTCCATGAGGCCGGCTACAAGCAGCGCAAGGAGTCCAAGGAGCTGGTCCTGGTCGACCCGGACAACGAGGTCGAGTTCTTCTACCTCCGCCCCCGGGACATCGCCATCTACGTCAGCTCCGGCAAGCTCGACATCGGCATCACCGGCCGCGACCTGCTGCTGGACTCCGGCGCCAACGCCGAGGAGATCCTGGAGCTCGGCTTCGCCCGCTCCACCTTCCGCTACGCGACCCGGCCGGGCACGGCGAGCGGCCCCGCCGACTTCCACGGCATGACGATCGCCACGTCGTACGAGGGCGTCGTCGCCAAGCACCTCGCCGACCAGGGCATCGACGCCTCCGTCGTGCACCTCGACGGCGCCGTGGAGACCGCCATCCAGCTCGGCGTCGCCCAGGTCATCGCCGACGTCGTGGAGACCGGCACCTCCCTGCGCAACGCCGGCCTGGAGGTCATCGGCGAGCCGATCCTCACCTCCGAGGCCGTCGTCGTCCGCCGTACGGGCGCCCCCGCCGACGACCCCGAGGTGCAGCGGTTCCTCCGCCGCCTCCAGGGCGTCCTCGTCGCCCGCAGCTACGTGATGATGGACTACGACTGCCGCGCCGAGCACCTGGAGCAGGCCGTCGCCCTCACGCCGGGCCTGGAGTCCCCGACCGTCTCACCGCTGCACAACGAGGGCTGGGTCGCCGTCCGCGCGATGGTCCCCGCCAAGGACGCGCAGCGCGTCATGGACGACCTGTACGCCCTCGGCGCCCGGGCCATCCTCACCACCGAGATCCACGCCTGCCGCCTCTGAGCCGGAAGCCGAACGCCCCGCCATGCCCGACGTGCCCAGCGAAGTCCCCGCCCTCCCCGTCACCTTCCGGCCGCGGCGCACCCGCGCGGTGCTCCTCGCCACCGGCGCCGTCATGTTCGCCGTCATCACCGTGGTCGCCCTGGTCCTGGAGCGGCTCCACCCCGGCGAGCGGATGAGCTTCGTCCTCACGGCCGCGCTCTTCTACGGCGTGCTCATCCTGCTGAGCCGCCCGAAGGTCGTGGCCGACGAGGACGGCGTCACCGTCGTCAACCTGACCCGCAGCCGCCGCCTGGCCTGGCCGGAGATCCTCCGCGTCAACCTGCGCGTCGGCGACCCGTGGGTGTTCCTCGACCTCAGCGACGGCACCAGCCTGCCCGCCCTCGGCATCCAGCCGGGCATCGGCAAGGCGCAGGCCATCCGCGACGCGCGCGCCCTGCGCGCCCTCGCCGAGAACCGCGGCACGGGCCCCGAGCAGCGCTGACGGCCCCCGCCCGGCCCGCGGCACCCTGCCCGGGCCGGGGCGGCGTGATTACTCTTGTCGCGGTGGCGCCCGGAGCGCCCCGCCCCGCACCCACGGCAGCGACCGGGCCGGCGGGGCACCTGCGACCCGAGGAGTGACCCCCTCCAGCAATGGACGGATCGTCCTGTAGTACCTCCGCCGCCCCCTCCGCACCCGAGGAGGCGGCGGCATGACCCTCCCCCTCCTGCTGCTCTGCGCGGCCTTCGTCCTGATCCTCGCCAACGGCTTCTTCGTCGCCGCCGAGTTCGGCCTGGTGACCGTGGAGCGGGCCGACGCCGAACGCGCCGCCTCGGACGGCGACCGGCGCGCCCGTACGGTCGTCAAGGCCCTGCGGGAGCTGTCCTTCCAGCTCTCCGGCACGCAGCTCGGCATCACCCTCACCTCGCTCGTCGTCGGCATGCTCGCGCAACCGGCGCTCGCCCGGCTGCTGAGCGGCCCGCTCACCGCGACCGGACTGCCCGCGGGCGTCGTGTCCGGCCTCGCCGTGGCCGTCGGCATGCTCGCCGCCTCCGCCCTGCAGATGGTGGTCGGCGAGCTCGTCCCGAAGAACTGGGCGGTGTCCCGGCCGCTCCAGGTGGCCCGGTTCGTCGCCGGCCCGCAGTACGCGTTCTCGGCGGCCCTCCGCCCCGTGATCGCGCTGCTGAACGCCGTCGCCAACCGGCTGGTGCGGCTCATGGGCGTGGAGCCCGCCGAGGAGCTGGCCTCCGCCCGTACGCCCGGCGAGCTCGTCGCCCTCGCGCGGCACTCCGCCCGGGCCGGCGCCCTCGAACAGGACACCGCCGACCTCTTCGTACGGACCCTGTCCCTGGGCGGGCTCACCGCGCAGCACGTGATGACGCCCCGGGTGAAGGTCAACGCCCTGCGGTCCGACGCGACCGCCGCGGACGTCCTCAACCTCACGCGGGCGACGGGCCTGTCCCGCTTCCCCGTGTACCGGGACCGCATCGACGAGATCGTCGGCATGGTCCACCTGAAGGACGCCCTCGCGGTCCCCGCGCCCGCGCGACCGCGGACCCCGGTGGGCCGGATCGCCGTCCCGCCCCTCCTCGTCCCCGAGACGCTGCCCGCGCAGGCGCTGCTGGAACGGCTCCGCAGCGAGCAGCCCATCGCCGTCGTCGTCGACGAGTACGGCGGTACGGCGGGCGTGGTCACCCTGGAGGACATCGTCGAGGAACTGGTCGGCGAGGTCCGCGACGAGCACGACGCGGTCGCGGACGGCGAGCCCGAACTCGCCGCCGTCGCGCCGGAGGACGGCCGGCCCGCCTGGGAGGCGAACGGCAGCTGCCGGGTGCACGAGCTGAAGCGGATAGGGCTGGAGGTCCCCGAGGGCCCGTACGAGACCGTCGCCGGGCTCGTCGCCGACCTGCTGGGCCGCATCCCCGCCCCCGGCGACCGCGCCGAACTGCCCGGCTGGCGGCTCCTCGTCCGCCGGGTGGACCGGTACCGCGCCGGGCGCGTCCGGCTGGTCCGCACGGCGGACGTGGCGGAGGCCGCCCGGTGAGCGCGCTCCAACTCCTCTTCGCTGCCCTGCTGGTGTTCGCGAACGGCTTCTTCGTGGGCGCCGAGTTCGCCCTCGTCTCCGTCCGCCGCAGCCAGGTCGAGCAGCTCGGCTCCCCCCGGGCCCGCACGGTCCTGCACGGCCTGGAGAACCTGCCGCAGATGATGGCCGCCGCGCAGTTCGGCATCACCGTCTGCTCGCTCACCCTCGGCGCGGTCGCGGAGCCGACCGTGGCGCGGCTGCTGGAGCCGGTGTTCCACGCCGTGCGCCTCCCCGAGGGCCTGGTCCACCCCCTGGGCTACGTCATCGCCCTCGCCGTGGTCGTCTTCCTGCACCTCGTGGTGGGGGAGATGGTCCCGAAGAACCTGGCGATGGCCGCGCCGGAGAGGACCGCGCTGTGGCTGAGCCCGGCCCTGGTCGGCTTCGCCCGGCTGTGCCGGCCCGTCACCGCGGCCCTCGGCGCCTGTTCCGGCGCCGTGCTCAGGGCCTTCGGGGTCGAGCCGAAGGACGAGGTGGAGGCCGTCTTCACCAGCGAGCAGCTCAACCGCCTCGTCGAGGACGCCGGCCAGGCGGGCCTGCTCGCCCCGGCCGAGCAGGAGCGCCTGGAGGACGCCCTGGAGCTGGGCACGCGGCCCGTGCGGGAGGTGATGATCCCCCGTACGGCGGTGGTGACCGTCCCCCCGTCGGTCACGCCGGCCCAGCTCGAGGCGCTCACCGTGCGCACCGGCTACTCGCGGTTCCCGGTGCGCCCGGAGGGCGGGGGCGCGTTCCTCGGCTTCCTGCACGTCAAGGACGTCCTGGACCTGGAGGACCCGGACCGGGCCGTGCCGCAGCACGTCTGGCGGCCCATGGCCACGCTGCGGGCCGAGCTGCCGCTGGACGAGGCGCTGGCCGTGATGCGGCGCGCGGCGGCCCACCTGGCGCAGGTCGCGGACGTGTCGGGCCGGGTACTGGGCCTGGTCGCCCTGGAGGACGTGCTGGAGATGCTGGTGGGGGAGGTGCGGGACCCGGCGCACCGCGTCCGCGTCGCGGGTCCGCGCCCGTCCCCGGAGGGGAACGCCCTCCCGGCGTAACGGAGGTGCCCGGCGGCCGTGCGGTCAGTACGCCGGGGGCAGGGGATCCTGCGGGCCGCGGCCGCCCGGGCCGCGGCCCGAGAGGACCTCGCCGTACGCCTGCATCAGGTCCGGCAGCCGCAGCGTCGCCAGGTCCTCCCGCGTCGGCGTCCCGGCGTACCCGGAGAGCCGCAGGTCGCGGTAGGCGCACGACTTCTCGTACAGGGTCCGCAGGAACCTGCCGTTGCCCAGCTCGTCGATCCAGCCCTGCTCCACGACGTGGCCGCTGATCGAGTGCAGTTCGTCGAGCGACTCCTCGTCCCACACGTCGCCGTTGGCCGCCGCCAGCACCTTCCCGATCTCGGTGAGCTCCAGCGGCCGGTACGACGGGAAGTCGACGCGCGTGGTGAACCGGGACGACAGCCCCGGGTTGGCGGCGAGCAGCCGGTCCATGCCCTCCGGGTAACCGGCGAGGATCACCACCAGGTGGTCGCGGTTGTCCTCGGCGCGCTTCAGCAGGACCTGCAGCGCCTCGTCGCCGTACGCGTCGCCCTTGCTGTAGCCGGAGTTGGAGAGCGAGTACGCCTCGTCGACGAAGAGGACGCCGCCGAGCGCGGAGTCGATCAGCTCGTTGGCCTTCACCGCCGTCTGTCCCAGGAACTCCCCGACGAGGTCGGCGCGCTGGGCCTCCACGAGGTGGTCGCCGCCGAGCAGCCCCAGGGCGTAGAACACCCGGCCGAGGATGCGGGCGACGGTGGTCTTCCCCGTGCCGGAGGGGCCGGAGAAGACGAAGTGCCGCTTCGGCGGCTGGACGGGGAGCCCCTGGCCCGCCCGTAACCGGGCCATCTCCAACTGCGCGGAGAGCGCCTTGACCTGCCGTTTCACCGGATCGAGGCCGACCATCCGCTCCAGTTCGGCGAGCGCCTTCGCCAGCAGCTCCGGGTCCGTCGGGCTCGCCGGGAACGGCGGCGCCGGCCGCCCCGGCACGGCCCCGCCCGCCTTCTCCCGCGCCCCGCCGGGCGGTGCGGGCGCGGCGGGCGGCGCCCCCGGCACGGGCCCGCCCGGCCCCGCGGCCGGCCCGGACTGCTGCGGGAGGCCGGGGCCCGCGACGTCGTCGAACCCCGGGTCCAGCAGGTCGGCGCCCGGCCCGCCGTCCGCCCCGCCCCCGACCCCGGCGCCGCCCGCCAGGGAGACCGCCGCGAGGCCCGCGGTCTCCTCGGGCGTCCCGTCGAAACCGTCGTACTCGGCGATGGCCGCGAGCCGCGCCGCCGTGTCCATGAACGCCGGGTCCACCCGGTGCACCGCCCGGTACAGGGGCAGCGCGGCGGCGGTGCGCCCGGTGCCCTCGTGCGCCCGGGCGAGCCAGTAGCGCAGCTCCTTGCGCTGGGGCTGCTCGCTGCGGCACCGCATCAGCGCCGCCGACAGCAGCGGCTCGGCCTGCCCGTACATCTCCAGCCGCACCCGCGCCATGCCGCCGAACAGCCCGGCCTCGATGCCCAGCAGCGGGTCGTCGACGAGGGGCTCGGTGTGCCGGACGAGCTGGTCCCAGTCCTTGACGAGGTAGGCCCGGCAGGCGTGCAGGAACCGCACCTGCGGGTCGGTGTCCACGGGCGGCAGCCCCGCCAGCGCCCGGTCGAGCTCCGGGACGTGCCGGCCGTCGAGCCAGTGGGAGGCGTGGGCGAGCAGCAGGTCGCGGGAGCTCTCCAGCACCGGCTGCACCCACCAGCCCAGCCAGTACCAGGAGTTCAGCGTCCGCCGGTGGCGCCGCCGCTGCTCGCCGAACCGGGCGCGGTGGTGGTACATCCGCAGCAGCGCGGTCGTCGTGTCGACCCGCAGGGCGTGCAGCCCGAGCCAGGCGTCGGCCATGCCGGGGTCGATCCGCACGGCGGTGCGGAACTCCTCCTCGGCCTGGGGGTACGCGCCCATGGTGTAGGCGTCGACACCGCGCAGCCAGGCGAGGTCGGCGGGGGCCTGCGGGCCCTGCGTGCCGATGTCCATCGGGTCCCCCCACAACACGTGTCCCCGGAGCCGTCCCGCCGGGCGGGCGCCCGCCGGAGGCTTTTCGACCGCCTTCCCGTGGACGGGCTTTGACCGCACCGGGGTGCATCGTACCCGCGCGCGGGGTGCGCGACTAAGGGCGCGACCAGTGCTCGGGAGGCGTTCACGGGCGCGCCGGCGATAGTTACCGAGGGTAAGCGCCAAGCGGCCGAACCATGGGGTGAACCGGAGCGGCGAGGGCAGAACGAAGCCCCCGATCACGGGGGAACAACCGGGGGCTTCGCGTCTGCGGCGACTCCGAAAAGCCGCACATTGAGAACGTAAGACCTGTACGGCCCCTCGGTCAAGCGAAGTTGAGGCAGTCTGGGCGGCCGATTTCCGACTCCTGCGGAAGATCCCCGTTGATCGTCACGGTGTGTGACGGATTGGCTTCGAATCGGCGGCTGAAAAGTGCCTCGGCAGCCACAGATATCCCCCCTGGCACTCACGTATCAGGGTGTCCGCGAACGGCAGGGAGGGGTCGTGGGCGAAATGGCGGGTCTCCGCCACTGTCCATCCGTCCCAGAAAGCGGACTGCGCGGGTCCGTCGCGGTGCCGCCCCCGCCGCCAGGACTCCTCGGCGGCGCGCTCCATCCACATCAGCCGCGCCAGGCGGGGCCGGAGCGCGCGGCGCCCGGCGCCCACGCCCTCGACCAGGACGACCGGAGCGGGCGGCAGCCGCCGCGCCGGCCCGAACCGGCGGGCGCCCCAGTCGTACGGGCGGTACTCCGCCGCCTCGCCGCGCGCGAACCGGTCGAGGACCTGCGCGCGCAGACGGCCCGTCCAGGCGAACGGCTCGTCGTGCGTGGCGATGTCGTCGAGGTGGAGGACCGGAGCCCCGCCGAGGGCCTCCGCGAGCCGCGCGGCGAACGTCGACTTGCCGGACCCCGCGTGCCCGTCCACGGCGACGAGCCGCACGGGCCCGCACGACGGCGCGAGGGCGCGCAGCTCGGCGGCGAGCGCCCCGAGGCCGGGGCGGCCGGGGCGTTCGGTGGCGGCCTGGGACATGCCGCCACCCTACCGACGCCCCCGGCGGGCGCATCGGGGGCCGCCCGGGGGACGCGGGCGCGGATTGCCTGGCGGAGGCGGGGTCCGCCGGCGATAGTGGGCGGCGCCGACCCGTCTTCCGCGCCCACCCGCGCGCCCGGACCGCAGCCGACCCGACAGGGGGACCACCCGCATGCCCGAACCGACCTCGCGCAGGACCGTGCTCGCCGCCGCCCTCGCCACGGCCTCCGCCGCCACCGTCGCGGCCTCCGCCGCCCCGGCCCCGGCCGCGCCCGCCGGCCCCGTCACCGCCCCGCACCCCGCCGGCGGGGACACGACCGGCCCGCTGATCGACAACCGCTTCTGGACCACCCCCGCCGACTGGCGCTCCGGCACCGCCGAGGGCGTCCGCGCCGTCGCGGGCCCCCGCCCCGGCATCGCCATCGACGTCCCCGTCGGCAGCGCCGACCGCACCGACCCGCACACCGGCACCACCGCCCGCTGGGAGTACGCCTCCTGGACCTCCCCCCGCCACGTCACGGCCGCCCCCGCGACCGAGCTGGTCGCCTCCTGGAACGCCGACACGCCCGCCGGGACCTGGATCACCGTCGAGCTGTCCGCCGGCTACCCGGACGGCACCGACTCGCCGTGGTACGTGATGGCCCACTGGGCCGCCGGCGACGGCGACATCCGCCGCGCCTCGGTCGACGGCCAGGGCGACGGCCGGACCCGCGTCTGGACCGACACCGTCGCGGTCGACGACCCGGCGAACGGGCCGCGCCCCACGTCGTACCGGCTCCGCGTCACCCTCCACCGCGCACCCGGGAGCGACCGCACGCCGACCGTGTGGCGGCTGGGCGCCATGGCCTCCGACGTGCCGGACCGCTTCACCGTCCCCGCCGCCGAGCACCGCGTGGTCCGCGAGCTGAGCGTGCCGCGCTACTCCCAGAACACCCACATCGGCCAGTACCCCGAGTACGACAACGGCGGCGAGGCGTGGTGCAGCCCCACCTCCTCGCAGATGGTCGTCGAGTACTGGGGCCGCCGTCCCACCGCCCGTCAACTGGCCTGGGTCGACCCCGCCTACGCCGACCCGCAGGTCTGCCACGCCGCCCGCGCCACGTACGACAGCCAGTACGAGGGCTGCGGCAACTGGTCCTTCAACGCCGCCTACGCCGCGACCTACGACGGCATGAACGCCGTCGTGACCCGGCTGCGCTCGCTCACCGACCTGGAGAACCTCGTCGGGGCCGGCATCCCCGTGATCACCTCCCAGTCCTTCCTGGAGGGCGAGCTGACGGGGGCCGGCTACGGGACCGCCGGTCACCTGATGACGGTGATCGGCTTCACGGCCGACGGCGACGTGATCGCCAACGACCCGGCGTCCCCGACCAACCAGGCCGTCCGCCGCGTCTACCGGCGGCGCGAGTGGGAGACGGTCTGGCTGCGCACCAGGCGCCGCGACGCCACCGGCGGGGTCGTCTCCGGGACGGGCGGCGTCTGCTACCTGTACTGGCCCGACGAGGCGACCCCGGCCCAGCGCCGGGCGCTCGCGGACGCCGGCGTGGGACAGGAGGTGCGGGGCGGCGGCCGGGAGTGAGCAACGTCTCCCCCCACGGGGGCCTTCCCGCTGGCACTGTGGAGGGGCCGGGGGGACAGTCACAGCCGTACGACGACAGCGAGATGCCATGACCGCGAACGCAGCCGCCGCCCCCTTCCTCCGTGCCCGCACCGGAGGCCCCCAGGACGACGGCCCCAAGGTGCTCGAGCACGTCCTCGGCTGGGTCCTCGTCGTCGTCGTCGCCATGTTCGTCACCCAGGCCGGCCTCCTCTGAGTTCCCCGGCGCACCCTCCCGCCGGGACGTGAACGAGCGTTACCGAAGGGTGTCTTTCCGCTGGTGACGGGAGGCACCCGATCGGGCATACTCGTGCCGCCACAGCCGCTGAACTGCCGTTTCCGTGACCCGGAGGGGCAGCATCGGCGAAGCAGTGTGACCCGGCGGCGCCGCCCAACCCTTCGCGCGCGCCCGCCGCAGCGCCCGACAGGGAGGAGAGCGCCGCAATGCCCGACCGCGCCCCGCAGCCGGTGGACCGCCAGCTGCCCACGGAGGAGGCCAGGGATCTGATCGCCCTGGTGCGCGACATCGTCCAGGGGGAGATCGCTCCCCGGGCGGCCGAGGAGGAGGAAGCCGGGCGCTTCCCGCGCGAGGTCTTCTCCGTCCTCTCCGAAGCGGGCCTGCTCGGCCTGCCCTACGACTCCGCCCACGGCGGCGGCGACCAGCCGTACGAGGTGTACCTCCAGGTCCTGGAGGAGCTGGCGGCCGCCCGCCTCACCGTCGGCCTCGGCGCCAGCGTCCACACCCTCGCCTGTCACGGCCTCGCCGGGTTCGGCACGAAGGAGCAGCGGGCCGAGCACCTGCCCGCGATGCTGGGCGGCGGTCTCCTCGGCGGCTACTGCCTCTCCGAGCCGTCCTCCGGCTCCGACGCGGCCTCCCTGCGCACCAAGGCCGTCCGCGACGGCGACGACTGGGTCATCACGGGGACCAAGGCGTGGATCACCCACGGCGGCGTCGCCGACTTCTACACGGTGATGGCCCGCACCGGCGCCGAGGGCCCGCGCGGCATCACGGCGTTCCTCGTCCCCGGCGACGCGGAGGGGCTCACCGCCGCCGCGCCCGAGAAGAAGATGGGGTTGAAGGGCTCGCCCACCGCCCAGCTCCACTTCGACGGCGTCCGCGTCCCCGACTCCCGCCGGATCGGCGAGGAGGGGGAGGGCTTCACGATCGCCCTGTCGGCGCTGGACTCCGGGCGGCTGGGCATCGCGGCCTGCGCCGTCGGCGTCGCCCAGGCGGCGCTCGACGAGGCCGTCGCGTACGCGCGGGAGCGGCGCCAGTTCGGCCGGCCCGTCGCGGACTTCCAGGGGCTGCGCTTCCTGCTCGCCGACATGGCCACGCAGGTCGAGGCGGGCCGCTCCCTGTACCTGGCCGCCGCCCGGCTGCGGGACGCGGGCCGGCCGTTCTCCCGGCAGGCGGCGATGGCGAAGCTGTTCTGCACGGACGCCGCGATGAAGGTCACCACCGACGCCGTCCAGGTGCTCGGCGGGTACGGCTACACCGCAGACTTCCCCGTGGAACGCCACATGCGCGAGGCGAAGGTCCTGCAGATCGTCGAGGGCACCAACCAGATCCAGCGCGTGGTCGTCGCCCGCCACCTCGTGGGCCCCGAGAGCCGCTGAGGCCCCGCGGCGGGGCCTCGCCCGCCGCGTTGCGGGGCGCGGCTCCCCGGCGCGCGGCGGGCCGGGGCGGGAACCGCCCGCCGGCGTGCCGCGCCGTACCCCGGGTCCGACGGCAGCCGCCCCGGCCGCGCTCGTGCGCACCGGGGCGGGGTGTCGGATCAGCGGGAGGTCAGGCGGCGCGCCCCATCCGCGAGGCGGTGCCGCGCATCTGCGGGACCTTGATCGGGCGGGACCCCGGCCCGCCCACGTGCGAGAACGGCTGCGTACGCCAGTCGAGCTCCTGGGGGAGCGTCAGCAGCAGCCCCATCTCCTGCTCCTGCGGCCCCGACCCGTCGTCGACGGGCCGCGCCTCCGCCACGGGCCGTCCGGAGCCGGTGCACACCGTCAGGACGAACGGGTTCCACGGCGTCGGGCACAGCGCGTGCTCCGGCAGGGTGTCCTCGTCCGCGAGCAGCGCGATGGGCTGCGCGCAGTCCGGGCAGACGACCCGGAACATCTCGAACATGTCGTATGCGTCGAGCTCATCGGCCTCGACCGAATCAACAGGCTCCTGCATGGAGAATCTCCCCCTCAGGCGGGCCGACCAGGCATGCGGCCCCGACCACCCCAAGCACTTCCCGGCGCGCCCGCCGGATAACCGTCCGGTCACGGACGTCCGTGGCCAAAAGCGTGTGGTGTTGGTCACATGCCGCCCGCAGGTGCCCGCGGGGTGACCGGACGACTGGGCCGGAGGGGTTCCGGGGCAATAGGTTGACCGCATGGAGGAGCTGGATCGTCAGATCGTCGAGTTGCTCGTCAAGGACGGGCGCATGAGCTACACCGACCTGGGCAAGGCCACGGGCCTGTCCACCTCGGCGGTGCATCAGCGCGTCCGCCGCCTCGAACAGCGCGGCGTCATCCGCGGCTACGCCGCCGTCGTCGACCCCGAGGCGGTCGGTCTGCCGCTGACCGCGTTCATCTCGGTGAAACCCTTCGACCCCAGCGCCCCCGACGACATCGCCGACCGGCTCGCCGACATCCCCGAGATCGAGGCGTGCCACAGCGTGGCCGGTGACGAGAACTACATCCTCAAGGTGCGGGTGGCGACGCCGCTGGAGCTGGAGCACCTGCTCACCAGGATCCGCTCCCAGTCCGGGGTCTCCACGCGCACCACGGTGGTCCTCTCCACCCCGTACGAGGCGAGGCCGCCCCGCGTCTGACCCCGCCGCACGACCGCCCCGGCGGCCGCGTCCGCCCCCGGCCGGACGCGGCCGCCGGCGCTGTCTACGCTGGTCACCATGACCGAGCGCGAACACCTCCCCCCTGCCGCCGACCCCGCTCGAACAGGGGGAGCCCCCACCGTGCTGCTGCGCGGCGGAGACGTCCACAGCCCCGCCGACCCCTTCGCCACCGCGATGGTCGTCGAGCGCGGACACGTCGCCTGGGTGGGGTCCGAGGGCGCGGCCGACGCCTTCGCCTCCGGTGTGGACGAGGTCATCGACCTCGAAGGCGCCCTGGTCACCCCCGCGTTCACCGACGCCCACGTGCACACGACCGCCACCGGGCTCGCCCTGACCGGCCTCGACCTGTCCGGCGCCCGCACCCTCGGCGAGGCGCTCGCGCTCGTACGGGACTTCGCCGCCGCCCGGCCGGGCGACCGGGTCCTGCTGGGGCACGGCTGGGACGCCGCGCGCTGGCCCGAGCGGCGCCACCCGAGCCGCGCCGAACTCGACGAGGCGGCCGGCGGCCGTCCCCTCTACCTCCCGCGGATCGACGTGCACTCCGCCGTCGTCACCACCGCGCTCCTCGACCTCGTCCCCGGCGTCGCGGACCTCGACGGCCACCACCCCGACGCGCCCCTCACCGGCGCCGCCCACCACGCCGTACGGGCCGCCGCGCACGGCGCGATCACCCCGGCCCAGCGCGCCGAGGCCCAGCGCGCCGCCCTCCGCCACGCCGCGTCCCTCGGCATCGGCACCGTCCACGAGTGCGGCGGCCCGGACATCTCCGACGAGGAGGACTTCACCGCGCTGCTGGGGCTCGCCGGGGAGGAGGGGCTGCCCCGGGTCGTCGGCTACTGGGCCGAGGCCGTCGCGGGCGCCGCGGACGCGCGGCGGATCCGCGAACTGGGCGCCGTCGGCGCCGCCGGCGACCTCTTCGTCGACGGGTCGCTCGGCTCCCACACGGCCTGCCTGCACGAGCCGTACGCCGACGCCCCGCACACCGGCACCGCCCACCTCGACGCGGACGCCGTCGCCGCCCACGTCGCCGCCTGCACCGAGGCCGGGCTCCAGGCCGGTTTCCACGCCATCGGCGACGCCGCGGTGACCGCCGTCGTGGAGGGCGTCCGGGCCGCCGCCGAGACGGTCGGCCTGCACCGGATCCGCGCCGCCCGGCACCGCGTCGAGCACGCCGAGATGCTCACCCCCGAGACCGTCGCCGCCTTCGCCGAACTCGGCCTCACCGCCTCCGTCCAGCCCGCCTTCGACGCGGCCTGGGGCGGCGAGGACGGCATGTACGCCGAGCGGCTGGGCGTCGAGCGCGCCCGCACCCTCAACCCGTACGCGGCGCTGCTGCGCGCCGGTGTTCCCCTCGCCTTCGGCTCCGACAGCCCGGTCACCCCCCTGGACCCCTGGGGCACCGTCCGCGCCGCCGCCTTCCACCGGACGCCCGAGCACCGCGTCTCCGTCCGCGCCGCCTTCACCGCCCACACCCGCGGCGGCTGGCGGGCGGTCGGCCGCGACGACGCCGGCGTCCTCGTGCCCGGCGCGCCCGCCGACTACGCCGTCTGGCAGGCCGGTGACCTGGTCGTCCAGGCACCCGACGACCGGGTGGCCCGCTGGTCCACCGACCCCCGCTCGGGCACGCCCGGCCTGCCCGACCTGACCCCAGGCACCCCGCTGCCGGTGTGCCTGCGCACGGTGGTCGGCGGGCACACGGTCTTCGTGCGGCCGAACGAGTGAGTCGGAGGCGGTCCGGCCGCCCGGGCGGCGGGCCGGATGCTCCGCCACGACCTGCGGATCTTCGTCGCTGACCTGGGCGTTCGTCCAAACGCCGCAGGTGGCACGGGTGTTGACAGGCAACGGTGAACGGCGGGTAGGTTCGGCCGCGTCCACCACGGACGTCCGACCGGCCGAGCAGAGCCTTCCCGCCGCCGCGGAGCGCCGCTGGATCGCGGGGTGGCGCGCCGCACCGGCGCGCCACCGCTGGGAGCCAGGTTCAGCGCCAGCGCCCCGCGGCGGTGGAGGTCTCCGGACGGGCGTCCCCCCGGCTCCCGGGAGCCGGGGCGGGGTGCGACCCGGGTGGGGCCCGGACGTTCAGTAGACAACGGCTCTCGGACGACCCGCAGCCAGCGGGCCCCAAGGTCGGCCCGAAGGACGCCGGGCCCCCGTGCGGACCGGTACGCGCCACCCCGTCCGGCTCCGCCCGACGCCGCCGGTCGTCCGCGCCGCAGGCTCGCTAAGGTGGGCATCCGCGCTAGGACGTAAGGGGCAGTAGTGAAAGACGACGGTCAGAGTCAGCGGCGGTACGGACCGCTGGGCAGAGCCTTGGTGATCATTCCGACCTACAACGAGGCGGAGAACATCGGGCCGATCGTCTCCCGGGTGCGGGCCGCCGTGCCGGACGCGGACATCCTCGTCGCCGACGACAACAGCCCGGACGGCACCGGCAAGATCGCCGACGAGCTGTCCGCCGAGGACGCGCACGTCCACGTGCTGCACCGCAAGGGCAAGGAGGGCCTCGGCGCGGCCTACCTCGCGGGCTTCCGCTGGGGCATGGACCACGGCTACGGCGTCCTCGTCGAGATGGACGCCGACGGTTCCCACCGGCCCGAGGAACTGCCCCGGCTCCTCACCGCCCTGAAGGGCGCGGACCTGGTGCTCGGCTCCCGTTGGATCCCCGGCGGGCGGATCGTGAACTGGCCGAAGTCGCGGGAGTACCTCTCCCGGGGCGCCAGCGTCTACTCGCGGCTGCTGCTGGGCGTGCCGATCCGGGACGTCACCGGCGGGTTCCGGGCGTTCCGCACGGAGACGCTGCGGGGGCTGGGGCTGAGGGACGTGGCGTCGCAGGGGTACTGCTTCCAGATCGACCTCGCCCGCCGCGCGGTCGCCGCCGGCTTCCACGTGGTCGAGGTGCCCATCACCTTCGTGGAGCGCGAGCACGGCGACTCCAAGATGAGCCGGGACATCATCGTCGAGGCGCTGTGGCGGGTCACCGCCTGGGGCGTGACCGCCCGCGCCGGTCGCCTGACGGGCCGCGAGCGCCGCTGACGCGGGACGGGGGCGGGCCTTTACGCCGTCCTGCCGCGGCCCCGGGCACACTGGAGGCATGACGACCGGTGCACCCCTGCTGCCCCCGACCCGTGGGCGTTCCCGCGCCCGCACCCTCATACCCCTCGGCCTGGCCGCCTGGCTGGTGCTGGAGATCTGGCTGCTGGCCCTGGTGGCGGACGCCGCGAGCGCCCTCGCGGTGCTCGCCCTGCTGGTGGCCGCCGGGGCGCTCGGCGCGGCCGTGGTGAAGCGGGCCGGGCGCCGGGCGTTCACGGCGCTCACCGAGACGCTCCAGCAGCAGCGGACGGGCGGTGCGCCGGCCGCGGACGGGAAGGGCGGCACCGGCAACGGCATGCTGATGCTCGGCGGGCTGCTGCTGATGCTGCCGGGCCTGGTCTCCGACGTGCTGGGCCTGCTCCTCCTCCTCCCGCCGGTCCGCACGGCCGCGGCCCGCTTCGCGGAACGCGCCCTGGACCGCCGCGTGGGCACGGTCCTCCGGCAGGCCCGCATCCACCGCCCGGACGGCAAGGTGGTTCCGGGCGAGGTGATCCGCGACGCCTCCGGGGACCCGGCGGACCCTCGGGGCACCCGCCCGCCGCTCACCCCCTGACGACCGGGGCGCCGCACCGCGGCCGGGCATCCGCCCGGCACCGGGTGCGGCCCGTCCGGCACCGGGTGCGCCCGGCGGGGCGCACCCGGGCGCCCGCAGGCACGTGAAAGCCGCGGGGGGGGGGGGGGCCCGGGGGGGCGCGCCCGC
>NZ_JAWCTQ010000052.1:0-47152 GCF_032423885.1 Streptomyces tamarix
TTTCCGTTGCCGCACGGCACCGTTCACATGATTGACAACACACAGCGTTACGTTCTGTTCGCGCCCTTCCCTATGATGATTCCCCGTAGTCGGCACGTAGCCGGGGGGACCATGCCATCGACCGGACGGAAGCTGGAGCTGCGGTTACTCGGCCCCATGGAGATCCGCTACGACGGCCGGCCGCACGCGGTGTCGGCGCCGCGCCTGCGCACCGTCCTGGGGACCCTCCTCCTGCGGGCGAACGAGGTGGTCTCCCTCCAGCACCTCGCGGACAGCGTCTGGGAGGAGGCCATGCCGGCCGACCCGGCCAACCAGATCGCCGCCTGCGTCTCCCGGCTGCGCCGGACGTTCCGGCAGATGGGGGTGGAACAGGACGTCCTCGTCACCCAGCAGCCCGGCTACCGCTTCGTCACGGACGGCGTCTGGCTGGACACCCTGGCCTTCCGGGAACTCCGTGAGGAGGCCCGCCGCCACCAGGAGGCGGACGACCCCCGGCGCGCCCTCGCCGCACTGAGGTCCGCGCTCGCCCTCTGGCGCGGCCCCGTCCTGTCCGGCGCCGCGAGCCGGGCGTGGCAGCCGGAGCTGCGGCGGTGGGAGGAGGAACGTATCGCCGCGCACGAGGCCCGCTTCGACACGGAACTGAGCCTCGGCCTGTACGAGGACCTGATCTCGGGGCTGTCCCTGTTCGTCCAGCAGCATCCGCTGCTGGAGCGGCCGCGCGCCCAGTTGATGCTCGCCCTGTCCCGTTCCGGCCGCCGGGCCGACGCGCTCCGGCTCTACCACGACACGGCCCGGCTCCTCAGGGACGAACTGGGCGTGTCCCCCGGGCCGGAACTGCGCCGCGCGCACGAACGGCTGCTCCACGGCGCGGAGGGCCGCGACACCCCCGAACCCGAGCCGCCCGCGGTGCCGGCCGCCTCCCCGGCCCACCACCCGCCCGCACGGCCGGCGCGGCCCGCCGCCGGGCAGCCGAAGGTCCCCTGCCAGTTACCGGGCGACCTCGGGGAGTTCGTCGGCCGCGAGGACGAGACGCGCCACCTCCTGGAGGTGCTCGCCCCGGGCGGCACGACCACGCCCGTGGCGCTGGTCGTGGGCCCCGGCGGCACGGGCAAGACGGCCCTCGCCGTACACGTGGCGCACCGCCTGAGGTCCGTGTTCGACGAGGGGCAGCTCTACGTCGACCTCCGCGGCCTGGACACCCATCCCGTGTCCGCCGAGGAGGCCCTGGCGCGCTTCCTGCGCGAGCTCGGACTCTCGGGCGCCGCCATCCCCGGGTCCCTGGACGAGCGCGCCGCCCTGTTCCGCAGCCTCATCGCCGGCCGGCGCATGCTCCTCGTCCTGGACAACGCCGGCGACGCGCGACAGGTCGTCCCCCTGCTGCCCGGCACGGGAAGCTGCGGTGTGCTGGTCACCAGCCGGTCCAGGATGACGACCGTTCCCAACGCGCGGGTGCTGGAACTGGGCGTCTTCGGCCGGCGGCACGCGCACGAGCTCCTCAGGAGGCTGGTCGGTGACGAACGCCTCGCCGCCGAGCCCCACACCTCCGACGAACTGGTCGAGTACTGCGGCCGCCTGCCGCTCGCCGTGCGGATCGTCGGAGCCAAACTGGCCTCGAAGCCCCACTGGCCGCTGCACAAGGCCGCCGCGCGCCTGGCCGACGAGCGGCGCCGGCTCGACGAGCTGACCCACGAGAGCCTGGCGGTGCGCAGCACCCTCGAACTCTCCCACCAGGGGCTGAGCCCGGCCGCGCGGAAGCTGTTCCGCCGACTGGCGCTGCTGGAGGTGCCCGACTTCTCCGACTGGGTCTGCGCGCCCCTCCTGGACGCGCCGCTCACCGAGGCGGAGGACCTCCTCGACGAGCTGCTGGACACGCGGCTCGTGGACGTCATCAGCCCGCCCGGCAGCACACGGCCGCGGTACCGGCTCCACGACCTCGTGCGGCTGTTCGCCCTGGAGTGCCTGCGCGAGGCGGAACCGAAGGTGGAGTGGGAGGCCGCCGTCCAGCGGGTCGCGGAGACCACCCTCGCGCTCGCGGGCATCGCCCACCGCAGGATCTGCGGCGGTGACTTCACCGTCGTCCACGGCACCGCCTCCCTGTCGTCGGTGCCGTCCGACGTCGTCGAGAGGACGACCGGCGACCCCCTCGGGTGGTACGAGGCGGACCGGCCCACCATCACCGCGCTGTGCCTCCAGACGGCGGAGCTCGGACAGGACGAGCTGGCCTGGGACCTGGCGGCCACGTCCCGCTGCCTGTTCAGCGTCCGGTTCCACTTCGACGACTGGCTCCTCACCCACGACGGCGCCCTCGCCGCCGTACGGCGGCAGGGCAACCGGAGGGGCGAGGCGGTCCTGCTCCTCGGCCTCGGCGACCTGTACCTCACGCGGCGCCAGTACGACCGCGCCGTCCCCCTGCTGGAGGAGTCCCGACGGCTGTTCCACCTGGTCGGGGACTGCCACGGGTACGCGCTGGCGCTGCGCAAGGCCGCGTGCGCCGACCGCGTCCTGGGAAGGCCCGAACGGGCCCTCGCCCGCTGGCAGGAGTGCCTCCCGCTCCTCCGCGCCGCCGGAGACCTGGAGGCGCAGGCGCAGGTGGTGCGCTGGATGGCCCAGACGGAGCTCGAACGGGGACGGCGCGAGGAGGCGAGGGCCTTCCTGCGGGACGCCGAGCGCCTCGTGACGTTCTTCCACGGGCGCAGCGCGGCACAGGTGCGCCTCAGCCAGGCCGACCTCCACCTGGCGGAGGAGCGGCTCGGCCCGGCGTACGAGGCGTACGGGAGGGGACTGCGGGACGCCACGGCGCTGGGGGACCTCAGCGGGCGCTGCGCCGCGCTGCTGGGGCTGGGCACGGTGGACGTGCGCCGCGGCGGGCTCCCGCAGGGCGAGGAGCGGCTACGGCAGGCGCTGGACCTCGCCCGGAGCATCCAGGACCCGCTGCTGGAGTCCGAGGTGCTCCTCAGCCTCGCCGCCGCGCGCAGGGCCGCCGGGGACGCCGCCGGGTCGGTGGCCCTGCTGCGGACCGGGGCGGCCCTGTGCCGCCGGATGCGGGCCCCGCTGCGCCTGCGGCGCTTCCTGGACGCCCTCGCCGGTCACTCCGCGGAGGTGGCCGGCAGCTCCACCACGTAGGTGTCGCGGCCCTCCCGGGCGCGGAGCACCACCCGGTGCCGCTCCCCGTCGTGCCCGGGGACGACCTGCAGGGTCCGTTCGTCGCTCCACCCGCGGAAGCGGAACTCCCCGGCCCCGAGGTGTTGCAGCGCGCAGAAGGGGCGGCCGGCGAGGACCAGCAGGGGGGTCCCCGCACGTACGTCGACCTCCGCCCGCACGGTCGTCCGTCCGGCGGTCCCGGGAAGCCGGTGGCCGGGCTGCTCCCAGTTGGCGAACGTCTCCGGCAGGGGAAAGCGGCACCGGTACGCGCGCAGGCCCTCCGGCGGCAGCGGCACCTCCGGCCGGTGCACGAGGACGCCCGGCCCCGTGAGCAGCCGCCGCAGGGCCCTGGGGAACAGCGCGGCCAGCTCCGCGGTGTGACACACGTCCACCAGGAGCTGGACGGTCTCGTGCCCCTCGTCGTTGACCAGGGCGTGGGCCCGCCAGGCGGCCGAGAACCAGACGGTTCCCGGCGTCCAGGTGAGGGTCTCCCGCGGGAAGACGGTCCGGGTCCCCGGCCCGCCGACGACCGGGAGGTGGAGGCGGCACAGGCCCCACGGCGGACCGAGTTTCGCCGACTGCAGGTGCGTGTACCTCGTACCGGGCGACAGGGCGATGAGCCGCACACCGCGCGGCGGGGCGGGCAGCCGGGCCAGGATGTCCTGGACCGACGGGAGGCAGGGGAGCCACCGGGTCGGCAGGAAGTCCTGGAGGCCGGGGCCGCCGGGGTCGACGCGGCGCACGTCCCCGCCGGGGCTGATCAGCGGCAGCACCCGGCGCCCGACGGCGGCGGACAGCGGGGACCCGTACCGCCCGGTCAGCCGCACGAGCTCGGCGCGCAGCCGGTCGGGGTCGTACCGCTCCGACAGCTCGGCGCTGTTGGGCAGGTCCCTCCCCCCGGGGTCGAAGCCCCGTGCCGCACCCGTCGCACACCTCCCGGTCATACGCCTCACCCGAACTGGTCGAAGCCCAGTTTGACGACCATGCAGGCCACGACCACGAGCAGCACGGTGCGGACGAAACCGGAACCGCGGCGCAGCGCGGTCTTCGCCCCGACGCGCGCGCCCGCGACGTTGCAGACGGCCATGGCCGCTCCGAGGAGCCAGAGCACCTGGCCCTGGGCGGCGAACACGGCGAGCGCCCCGAGGTTCGTGCCGACGTTGACGACCTTCGCCAGCGCCGAGCTCTGGAGGAACTCCAGGGACAGCAGGCTGGTGAACACCATGATGAGGAACGTGCCGGTGCCGGGGCCGAAGATGCCGTCGTAGAAGCCGATCCCGCAGCCGGCGAGGGCGACGACGAACAGTTTCCGGCGCCGGCTGACCGCGTCCGCGTCCTGGAGGGCGCCGAAGCTCGGCTTCGCCGCGACGAAGGCCGCCACCGCGATGAGCAGCGCCATGATGACCGGTCTGAACCAGTCGGCGGGCAGGGAGGAGGCGGACAGCGCCCCGAAGCCGGCGGCCGGCACGGCCAGGCCGGCCGCCGGCAGGGCGACGGAGCGGTCCAGCTTGGTGCGGCGCGCGTACGTGACGGCCGCGACGGTGGTGCCGGTGATGGCGGTGAGCTTGTTCGTGCCCAGCGCCACGGCGGGGGGCAGATGGGGGAAGGCGACCATCAGCGCCGGGATGAGGACGAGCCCGCCCCCGCCCACCACGGCGTCCACCCAGCCCGCGGCCGCCGCCGCGGCCAGCAGCCCGCCCACTCCTACAGCATCCAAGGCCCAACCCCCTGCTCGTTCACTGTCCGTCGCCGCCCGATCCCGCCATCGCTGTCAGAACACCCCGGAGATCTGCGCCAGTTCGGGCAGCACGCGGGGCCGGGGCATCATCCGTTCCGTCCAGCGGGGGATCGCCCGCAGCGAGTAGCAGCGGCGCAGCCAGCGGTCCCGGCCGTCGAAGTGGGGGGTGAACGCCGAGCGGCCGTGCGCCGCGATGTGGTTGTCGACCACCACGAGGTCGCCGGGGGCGAGCACGAACTCCTGGCAGACCTCTTCGAGCGCCTCGGACAGGGCCTTCAGGGCGGCGCGGGCCTCGGGGTCGACGGCGGTGGTGGTGTGCGAGTTGAACCGCATGAAGAGGTCGGGCTCCTCGCCGAAGAGCACCGGGTGAGGGCCGGAGGCCGGCCGCGGGCCGGCGATGTTGCGGGAGAACGACGTCGGGTAGGCGCTGCTGAAGACGGGCATGCGCAGGAGCTCCCGCTGCCGGGAGGTCAGCAGCGGGTACGCGTGGCGTATGGACGCCACCCGGGTCGCCGCGACCCCCTCGTGGTCCTGCCGCAGGCACAGCAGCCCCAGGAAATCCGGACGCAGCGGGTGGTGCACGTTCTCCGTGTGGAAGTCGAAGGCCACCGCGCCGCTGTTCTCGATGCGCTGCTCCTCGCCGGGGACGGGGTGCACCTCGTGGATCAGCGCACCGGACTTCTCGTCCTCGTAACCGATGAGGGTTCCCAGCAGGTCGGCGACCAGCGTCAGCAGCCCGGTCGTGCCGTGCGGCCCCAGCCGCTGGCCCCCGTGCTCCCGGGGGGTGGCGGGCACGTCGCCCACGGGCAGGCCACGGACGAGCACCACGCCCTGCGGGGACGCGCCGCCCGAGAAATCGATCAGTGTCCTGCGCAGTTCCGCCGGCATGTCGAGCAGCAGGTTCGCGAGGTCCACCGTCGCGGCGCCCTCAAGCCCGGCCGCCTTCGTGGCCAGCTCCCAGATCCGGGTCGCCTCGGCCCCCCGCAGGCGGTACTCGCCGGACGCCTGAGTCCTCACGCTCATCGTTCGCTTCCTTCCCCACGGTCACGTGCCTGGTCGAGTAGGCGGGGAAGACGCTAGGGGCGACCGGTGCCGCTTCGGTGTTCACCCCGTGTCGGAACGATGTCCGCGGCCGACACCCGGCGTCGCGCGAGGGGGCCGGGGCCGTCGGGCGGGGCGACCGGCCGGGCCGTCAGGCGCGCTCGCGCGCGAACAGCTCCAGGTGGCCGCACTGGGGGCAGCGGGCGGCGTCGATCTGCCAGCGGGGGCGGCCCATGCGTTTGGCGCCGCCCAGCATGCCGCGCTCCAGGGGACCGGCGATCCAGCGGGCGTAGCCGCGGGAGTGCTCGCCGTCGTCCTCGATGAATCCGGGTTCCAGGTCGACGGCCCCGCACTGGGTGCACTTCAGGGTGTCCATCCGTCGAGCATAGGATCCCGGGCCGCGCCGGGCGTGCGGCTCGCCCTCGTGCCGCCCGGGCGGCGTACGGCTCGGGTGGCACGGCCGCCGCCGGGGCGCCGGGCGGGCCGGCCGCCGCGGTCGTCGCCACCGCCCCGGGGGCCCGCCCCCGTCCCGCCGGAACCGGCGGCGGGCCCGGCGGCGCCCGGCGGGCGCGACCGGCCTAGTCGAGCATGTCGGGGAAGTAGCTGTCGTGGCGGAGCTGGAAGTCGCGCAGCTCCTCGCGACCGCGCTGGGCGAACTCCGCGATCCGTTCGAAGTACTCCTCGCGCGGCGCGCCGGGGGAGAACAGCATCAGCATCGACGCCGGGTCGTCGGAGTCGTTCTTGAAGGCGTGCAGTCCGCCGACCGGCACGTACAGGAAGTCGCCCTGGCGCCCGGTGACCCAGCGGTCCCCGTCGTACAGCCGGACCTCGCCCGACAGGACGTAGAACGACTCGGAGATCGTGCGGTGGAAGTGGGTCCGGGCGCCCGGCGCCTTCGGGCCCATGTCGACCTTGTACAGGCCGAACTCGCCGCCCGTCAGGGCATGGCCGGCGAGGTAGTGGGTGGTGGTGCCCGAGGGGGAGACGACGTCGGGCGCGGTGTCGGCGGACCTGAACACCGCGTTGATCTCTCCGCCGTCACCGAGGTAGCGCGGCTGCGGATAGGACACGGCAACTCCTTCACGAGACGGGGCTCACCGCACTCTCACCCATCGGGGCCGCTCCCGTCACCGGGGTTTTCGGGACGCGCGGTGCGGCGGCCCGCGACCGACGCCGGGAGCCGGGGCCCGGGCGGGGCGCGGCACCGCGCTGGCGACGGCCGGCCGGGGTGCCGGGCGACCGGTCCGGGTGCCCGGCGGCCGGCCCGTTCACGTACGAGGTCCTTCCCCGTGCGGCGCGGGACGTGGTGCCGGGACGTGGTGCCGGGACGTGGACCTCCCGCAGCTCCTCGGCGGGTGGGGGCGGGACTTCCCGCAGGTGGGAGGGGAAACCTCCTGGGCAATGTCAGTGGCGGTCCCTACCATGGTCGTCAATTCCGAGTCCTTCCCGGTGCCGCGCCCCGCGCGCCACCGAGACCGGGCCGGGCCCATTGCGCATCGTGAGGGGGGGACCCCGCGATCGCCCGACCCGCACCCGCGGCCGCCGTCCGGGGCCGCGCGGCTGCTCCCAGCTGCCCATGAACCTTGCCTCACCCGAAACGCCCGGCTCGCCCGAGCCGTCCGCGCCCTCCGTCAACACCTTCCAGGTGGACCTCCGGGGTCTGGTGGACCTGCTGTCGCACCACCTGTACTCCAGCCCCCGCGTCTACGTCCGCGAGCTGCTGCAGAACGCCGTGGACGCCGTCACCGCGCGGCTCGCCCACGACCCGTCGGCGCCCACCCGCATCCGGCTCACGGCCACCGGCGACGCCGTCGTCATGGAGGACACCGGCGTCGGGCTCACCGCCGAGGAGGTGCACACGCTCCTCGCCACCATCGGCCGCAGCTCCAAGCGCGACGCGCTCGACAGCGCCCGACAGGAGTTCCTCGGCCAGTTCGGCATCGGGCTGCTCGCCTGCTTCGTCGTCGCCCGGCAGATCCGCGTCGTGTCCCGGTCGGCCCGCAAGCCCGACGAGCCGCCTGTGGAGTGGCTGGCCGGCGACGACGGCTCGTACACCGTGCGGACCCTCCCCGACGAGGCGCGCCCCGAACCCGGCACCACCGTCCGCCTGGAGCCCCGGCCCGGCGCCGAGGAGTGGACCGACCCCCAGCGCGTCGCCGAACTGGCCGGGGACTTCGGGTCGCTGCTGCCGTACGAGGTCACCTTCACCGGCCCGGACGCCACCGACCGGCCGCTGACCGAGCGGCCCGCCGTGTGGGACCGGCCGTACCCGACGCCCACCGCCCGCCGCGTCGCCCTCGCCGGGCACTGCGCGCGCGTCTTCGGGTTCACCCCGCTCGACTCCGTCGACCTGGACCTGCCCGTCGCCGGCGTACGGGGCGTGGCGTACGTCCTGCCGTCCGCCACCAGCCCCGCCGGCCGCGCCGCCCACCGGGTCTACCTCAAGGGCATGCTCCTCACCGACCGGGCGGACAACCTGCTGCCCGACTGGGCGTTCTTCGTCCGCGTCGTCCTCGACACCGACACGCTGCGTCCCACCGCGTCCCGCGAGAACCTGTACGACGACGAGACCCTCGCCGCCGTGCGCGACGCGCTGGGCGGCCGCATCCGCGAGTGGCTGGCCGAGCTCGCCGCCGGTGACCCCGACCGGCTGGCGGCCTTCCTCTCCGTCCACCACCTCGGCGTGAAGTCGATGGCGCGGCACGACGCCGAGCTGTTCCGGTTGATGCTGCCGTGGCTGCCGTTCGAGACCAGTGACGGCCAGGTCACCCTGGACGAGTTCGTCCGTGCCCACCCCCACGTGCACTTCACCCGCACCGTGGAGGAGTTCCGCCAGGTCTCGCCCATCGCCGCGGCGCACGGCCTCGGCGTCGTCAACGGCGGCTACACGTACGACACGGACCTCATCGCCCTGCTCCCGCAGGTCAGGGAGGGCGTCACCGTCGGCGAGCTCGACGCCGGAGCCGTCACGGCCCACCTCGACCCCGTCGACCCCCGGCGGGAGCTGGCCCTCTCCGGGTTCCTCGCCACCGCCCGGGCCCGGCTCGACGCCCTCGGCTGCGACGTCGCCCTGCGCGCCTACCAGCCGGTCACCGTCCCGGCGCTCTACCTCGACGACCGTGAGGCCCGGCACGAACGCGACCGCGCCGCCGCCGAAGAGGGCGCCGACCCGCTGTGGAGCGACATCCTCGGCGCCCTGCGCGGCGCCGCCCCGCGCGCCCGCCTCGTCCTCAACCACAACAACCCCCTGGTCCGCCGCATCGCGGCGATCACCGACGCCGAACTGGCCGGCACGGCCGTCGAGTCCCTGTACGGGCAGGCCCTGCTCATGGCGCAGCGCCCCCTGCGCCCCGCCGACACGTCCCTGCTCAACCGGGCCTTCCTCGGGCTCCTGGAATGGGCGACGCACCCGACCACCACCGCCCGCGACCCCCAGGAGGACGACCAGTGACCGCCGCCGAGCACTCGCCCGAGGCCGTACGCCGAGCCCTGTGGGAGAACGACCGCGCCCCGAACGGCCTCCTCCGCAACGCCCGCGCCGAGGAACTGGTCGCCGCCGCCGAGGCCACCGGCGACCGCGACCTGCTGCGCCACGCCCTGTTCGGCGTCATCCGGGCGTACGAGTACAGCACCGAACGCGGCAGGATGCTCGTCCCGTTCGCCCGCCTCCTCCAGGAGTGGGACCGCGACCCGTCCGCCTTCGACAGCGGTGACACCCACACGTTCCACTGGATGTTCAAGTGGGTCAGCTCCGGCATGCTGACGCTCCCGGAGGTCCCGCTGGCCACCATGGAGCAGTGGCTCGCTGAGATGGAGCGCCGCTACCGCACCGCCGGGTACACCGAGCGGGCCGTCCGCCAGGCCGAGTTCGAACTCGCCGACGACACGGGCGACACGGGCAGGGCGGCGCGCGCGTTCGCCGCGTGGACGGCGGCCGACCGCGACCCGATGGCCAACTGCCACGCCTGCGAACTCAACGACCAGGGCTCCTACTGGCTGAGCCGGGGCGACGACGACAAGGCGCTGCGCACCTGGGCGCCCGTCCTCGACGGCACGAAGAGCTGCATGGAGGAACCGCACCGCGTCCTCGCCGAGTCCCTGCTGCCGCTGGTGCGCACGGGCCGCGTCGACCAGGCGCGCGCGAACCACCTGCGCGGCTACCGCATGGTCCGCGGCAACGAGAGCCTCCTGCCGTCGACCGGCCTGCACATCGAGTTCTGCGCCCTCACCGGCAACGAGGCCCGCGGCCTCGAACTGCTCGCCGAGCACGCCTCCCACCTCGCCTCGGACGGCAACCCGTGGGCCCGGCTTCACCTGCTGACGGGCACGCTCGTCCTGCTCCGCCGGCTGCTCGCCCTCGACACAGGCGACCAGCCGGCCGTCCCGTACGCCGGGCGGCAGTGCACCGTGCGGGACCTGCACGACCTCCTCGACGCGGAGGCCGCGGCGATCGCCGCCCGCTTCGACGCGCGCAACGGCAGCACCGTGGTCTCCGGCCGGCTGAAGGCCCGGCTGGAGCAGGGGCCCCTGCTGGCAGCCCTGCCGCTCGGCGTGCGGGCGGCGCGCCCGGTGCCCGCGGTCGCGGCGCCAGTCCCGGCCACGGCGCCCGGCCCCGTACGGGAGGACGGGGCCGCGCTGCCCGATCTGGTCGCCGAGGCGCGGCGGCTGCGTACCGACGGGCATCCGCGCGCCGACGTCGTCTGGGAGCGGGTGGCCGCCCTCGTCGCACGGTCGGGCGCCACGCCCGACCCGCTGCTCGCCGCGGACCTCCTGGACCAGCGGGCCCTCGCCGCCGGACGCGCCGACGACGCGTCGGCCCGTGAGCTGTTCGAGCGGGTCGCCGCCGCCTACCGGGCCGCGGGCGCACCGGGCCGGGCCGTGCTGGCCGAACTCCGCGCCGCCACCGCGGCGATACGGGCCGGCGCGGAACCCGAGGAGGCGCGCGCCCTTCTCGCGACCGCCGCCGCCTCCGCGGAGGCGCTCGACCCGGCCGACCCGGTGCGGATCCGCCGCGTCGCCGCGGCCGCGCTCCTGCGCGCGAAGCTGGAGGCGATGCTGGACCACGACGCGGACGACCACGGCGCCGCCCGTCTCGACGCCGGCCTCGCCGCGTTCGAGGAGCGGTTCGCGCCGTACCCCGACGCGCCGGGCGACGGCGTGGAGGACCTGCTCGCCGAGGCGGACGAGACCCGCGCCGACCTGGCGTGGCGGGCGGGCGACCCGGCGACCGCCGACGAACTGCTGACCCGGGCCGCGCGGCGCACCCTCGCGGCCGGCCACCCCTGGGAGGCCGTCGCCCCCCTCACCACCCGGGCCCGACTCCTGCTGAGAGTCGGCCGGGCCGCGGAGGCGGAGGAGTCCGCGCGGGAGGCGTACGCGTACGGCGCCGAGCTCACCGCCCCGCACGAACTGGCGGGGGTCCGCCTCACCCTGGCCGAGGCGCTGTACGCGCAGGACGGCAAGGAGGCGGAGGCCGCCGGATACGCCCTGGAGGCGGCGCACTGGTACGACGCGGCGGGCGACTCCGCCGGCGCCGGGGCGTACGCGCGGCTGGTGCTCGCGGAGTCCCTCGGCGAGGCGGGGCGGTCCGCCGAGGCCGCCGAGGTGCTGGAGTCGGCCCTGCCCGACCTGCTGGAGCACGGCGACGAGCAGGCCGTACGGGCCCGCGACGTCCTGGCGCGGAACCTGCGGGCGCTCGGTGACCACCGGGCGGCGGCGGAGCAGTACCTCCTCGCGGCCGAGGTCGCCCGGGGCTGGGACCACCAGGGGGCGCACGCCCAACTGGCGACGCTCGCCGCCGAGTGCCTGGCGCAGACGGGCGGTCTGCGCGACGAGGCGGTCGCCGCGTACCACCGGGCCGTCGAACTGTGGGCGGCCGTGGGCGACCCGGCCCCGCTGGCCCGGGCGCTGCGTTCCGCGGCCTGGCTGGAAGCGGGGCGCGGCGACCGGGAGGCGGCGAGGGAGCTGATGGCCCGGGCGCTGGCGGCCGTGGAGGGCGAGGAGCCGGTGCTGCTCGCGGAGCGCGCCCACACCTGGGCGCAGACGGCGCGACTGCTGCTGGACGGACTCGACGAAGACGCCGAAGACGACGCAGGCGGGGGCGGCGGGGAGTCGGCCGGTGCGGTGCGCCGCGAGGCGGTGGACCTGCTGCGCAGGGCGGAGGAGGCGTTCGCCGCCCTCGGCCCGGACGCGGTCGGGGAACGCGTCCGCTGCGCCGTCCACGCGGCGTGGCTCGACCGGGACCTGGGCCGCGCGCCCGAGGCCACGACGCGTCTGCGCGCCCTCGTGGCGGAGCTCGACACCGTTGACACGGAGGAGGCCCGCCAGGTGCTGACACGACTGCGCCGCGCCCTCGACGCGTTCGTACGGGAGGACTGAAGGCGGGGCGCCCGGCCCGGTGGGGCCGGGCGCCCACACCCGACGCCGGGGGGAGCGGCAGGGCCCGGGGACGGCCGGGCCCCGCCGCGGTCACAGGGGGGAGGGTTCCGGCTCCGGCGGTCTGACCGGCTCGGCGAGCATCGCGCTGTGGCGTTCCGACCAGTTCTCCAGGGCCGTGCGGCAGGCGTGGTCGAGGTGGTGGAGACCCGAGAGGTCCAGTTCGACCGGACGGTCGTGGGGGAGGGACTCCAGGGTGTCCAGGATCTTCGGCAGGCGCAGGAAGGTCGCGTTGCCGGACAGACGGGCCCGGACGGGGCCGACGCCCTCGTCGACGACCGCCACCCTGATGTGCGACGCGTCCCACGCGGCCTTCGCGACGGACAGGGCGAGGCCGATGAGCACGCCCTCGAACATGTTCACCGCGACGATCGCCACCGCCGTCACCACCAGGATCAGCGCCTCCCCGCGGTGCGCGCGCCACAGCGAGACGACGGCGCGCAGCGGGATCAGCTTCCAGCCCGCGTGGACGAGGATGCCCGCGAGTGCCGCCAGGGGGATGAGCCCCAGGGCGGCCGGCAGCAGCGCCGCGAACAGCAGCAGCCAGACGCCGTGCAGCACCCGGGACGCCTTCGTCCGCGCGCCCGCCTGCACATTGGCCGAGCTGCGGACGATCACCGCGGTCATCGGCAGCGCGCCGAGCACGCCGCAGACCGCGTTGCCCGTGCCCTGGGCGATCAGCTCCTTGTCGTACTGGGTGCGCGGCCCGTCGTGCAGCCGGTCCACGGCCGCCGCGCTGAACAGCGACTCCGCCGACGCGATCAGCGCGAACGCCAGGACGGTGCCGAGCAGGGCGACGTCGCCCAGCTTCCCGAAGGCGTCGAGGCCGGGCGGCTGGACGGCGTCCAGCAACCCGGCCACCTCCACGGTCGCCACCGGCAGCGCGAACAGCTGCGTGGCGGCGGTGGCCAGGACGACCGCGGCGAGCGCGCCCGGCACCGTACGGACCCGCTTCGGCAGGCGCTGCCACAGCACGATCACGGCGATGGTGCCCGCGCCGACGGCGAGCGAGACCAGCGCCGAACCGCTGCCGGCGACCTCCACGACCGCGCCGGGCAGGCCGGTGATCTTGTCCAGTCCGGAGGCGGGCGCCTCCACCCCGGCGGCCGCGTACAACTGGCCGGCGATGATGACGAGTCCGATGCCGGCGAGCATGCCCTCCACGACGGACACCGAGATGGCCCGGAACCAGCGGCCCCACCCCAGCGCGCCCAGGGCGATCTGGAGGGCGCCCGCCAGCAGCACGATCACGCCGAGGGCGGGCAGGCCGAACTCGTGGACGGCCTCGAAGACGAGCACGGTCATGCCCGCGGCCGGTCCGGACACCTGGATGCTGCTGCCGCGCATCAGGCCGGTGACGAGGCCGCCCACGATGCCGGTGACCAGGCCGAGCTCGGCGGGCACACCGGAGGCGACGGCGACGCCCAGGCACAGCGGGACGGCGACGAGGAACACGACGAGGGAGGCGGCGAAGTCCTGCCGCAGGTGGGGGAAACGGGACAGCACGGTGATCTCCCGCCTCACAGGGACTCGAAGGCGTCGGTGTCCGCGCGGTGCTCCCGCACGGCCCCCGTGTGCACCTCGTAGTACCAGCCGCGCAGTCTGAGCCGGCCGTCCTCCAGGCGCCGCGCGACGCACGGGTACGAGCGCAGCCGCAGCAGTTGGGCCAGCACGTGGTGCTGTACGGCCTCGGCGACGGCCGGGTCGTCGGCCGGTCCCGGCGCCGGCTCGGGCGCGGCGTGCGCCAGCCATTCGCGCACCGCCGGTACGGAGCTGAGGTCGTCGCCCCGGACCAGCGCGCCGACGGCACCGCAGTGGGAGTGGCCGCAGACCACCACGTCGCGCACGCCGAGGACCTCGACGGCGTACTCGATCGTGGCCGCCTCGCCGGTGGGCCGGCCGGTGGCGTACGGGGGAACGATGTTGCCCGCGGTGCGCAGCTCGAAGAGCTGGCCGGGGCGGGCGCCCGTGATCAGGGCGGGGACGACCCGCGAGTCGGAGCAGGTGACGAAGAGGACCTCGGGCGACTGGCCTTCGGCGAGCTTGGCGAACTCCTCAGGGCGCCGTCCGAACGTACGGGCGTTGTCGATGAGGGGCTGCATCAGGTGATTCCTCCTGGCGCGCCGCGATGGCGCGTCGGACCGACGGAGACAGAACCGGGTGGACGGCGCCGCTCAGCAGCGGAAGACCTGGAGGTCGGCCTGGGTGGGCGCGGTGCGGGGTCTCTCCCGGTGCGGCAGGGGGCCGGGGCCGGCCCACCGGTGGCGTTCCGGCGAGTCCGCCGCGGAGGACGGGTGGGCGGCCACCGGGAGGAGGAGCGCGTGGGCGCCGGCGCGGTGCCGGTCGCGTCCGCGCGTCGCGCCGTTGACGGAGGCTCCGGACTGCTCGCACTCCCTCGACCCGGTGAGCGCCTGCTGCCCGGCTGCCGGGGCGTGGGCGCGGTGCGTCTCGGCACCGGCGTACGGGCCCGCGGCACGGGCCTGCGCCGGGGCGGCGAGGGCCAGCAGGTGCACGACGGCGAGGGCGAGGGCCGCCAGGGGCAGGACGAGGAGGGCCAGGACGGCGGGCGGGGCCGTCCTGACCGGCTTCGACGACCGCATGCGCCCTCCCTCCCTTCCTCGGTCACGGACTCCGGCTTCACCAAGGCCATCTAAAGCCATGGTCAATGGAGAGTAATGTCGGTTGAGGGGGTGGAGCCGTGAAGACACGGTGAACGGAGGGAATTTCCGACGGGAAAGCGCCGCGGGTTGGCGGAAAACTAGATCAGGCTCCAGCGGACGGCGCAGGCCACGGCCTGGGCGCGGGTACGGGCCTGGAGGCGGCCCATCAGCTCGTACACGGTGTTCTTCACCGTGTGCGGCGAGCACGACAGGGTCTGGGCTATCACCGCGTTGCCGTGGCCCTCCGCCATCAGGGACAGCACCGAGTGCTGCCGCGGGGTCAGGCGCGGCGGGTCCGCGGCGGTCGCCCCGCCGAGCAACTGGACCAGCGCGGCGTACGGTACGCGGCTGTCGCCGTGCCAGGCGCCGTACACGGCGGCCGCCAACTGCGCGGGCGTCAGGTCCGACGAGCGGAGCACCGCCCGGACGCCGGATTGCAACGCGTCCCGCAGGCCGGACGCCGACACCGTGTCACAGACCGCCAGGAGCCGGTGGCCGGGGCCGGGGCACAGGGCCACGGCCTCCTCGACGGTCGCGGCGACCGCCACGGTGACCGTGCCGGGCCCGGCGGACGGTTCGATGCCCGCCTGGCGCAGCATCGCCCCGACCCGCCCGGTCGCCGCCGAACGGCCCGTGGCCGGCACCACGCTCACCCGCACGCCCGCCACCGTCGTCGCCGCTGTCACTGCTGTCGCTGTCGCCACCGTCGCTGTCGCCGCCGGGGCCGGCGGTGTGGCCTGGGCGAGCGCCGCCGTCACAGCAGCCCCGTCCGCAGCGCGTAGGCGACGGCGTGCGCACGGTTGCGCAGCCGGAACCGCCGCGTGATGTCGTGCACGACGGCCGTCACCGTACGGGGCGAGTAGCACAGGCGCCGGGCGATCTCGTTCGTCTCGTGGCCGTCCGCGACCAGGCGCAGCACCGACCGCTCCCGGTCGTCCAGGCTCACCCCCGCCCACGCGGGGGAGGATCCGCCGGCGCCCGCGCCGCCGGCCTCCGCGTGCTTGAGCAGCCGGTCCAGCAGGTCGGGCGGCAGGGTGCAGTCGCCGCGCGCGGCCGCCAGCGCGGCCCGGGTGAGCCGAGCGGCGTCCGCCTCGCAGCGGCGCAGCAGGCCCCGCGCCCCGGCCGCCAGGGCGTGCAGGGCGTCCCCGGGGGCCAGCCGACTGGCGACGAGGACCACCTCCGGCTGGGACGGGGCCTCACGTACCGACCGCAGGGCGTCCAGCTCGGAGGGGGACACCTGATCGACGGTCATCACGACGACCCGCGGCTCATCCGCCGCGGTGGTGAGGGCGATCTCCGGACACGCCGACAGAGTGCTCCGGATGCCGGCCTCCAGCACCGGGTCCAGGGCGACGACGCTGACGAGCACGGGTTCTCCCACCGAGTCCTCCAAACATGCGACGTGGTTGCGGCACTGGTCCCAGCGTCCGGCCGGGCCCCGCGCCGGACATCGGGCTCCCGCCCCCACATTTCCGCCCGCCTCCCCACCCCGGAGGACCGGGACGGGGAAGCGGGTACGGCAGGGGCGGGCGGGGAGGACGCCGCGGCGGCGCGAAGAGGGTGCCGGGGCCCCGCCGCAAAGCCGCCCCGGGGCCGCCGCGGGGCGGGACGGCGGGCGGGTCGGCGGGGCGGACGGGGTGCCGCGGCGGGCGCCGGGAAGCCCGTGCGCGGACGGGCCGCCGGGCGTCGTCCCCCACCCCCGTACGCGGCCTGGGGGCGTCTCCGCGGAATATGGGGGAGAGGCCCCCATGCGCCCGCCGCCGGGCTCTGGGAGTTTCGTTGCCGTGACTGACACCGCCCTCGTCCGAGAAACCCGGCTCGGCCCGCTGCCTTCCGCCTGGTGGGCCCCCGGCCTCACCCTGCGGGAACGGCTGACCGCGCCGGACGCCCCCGCACCGGTCGCCGCGCCCGGCGCGGACACCCCGGTGCCGTGGTCCGTCGGGGACGCCGCGGGTTTCACCGGCCGCCTGGCCGCCCTCGGCGTCGGCGAGGACGTGGCCCTCGGACTCGCCGCGGAACCGGCCGGCCGCCTCGCGGCGCGCGCCGCCAAGCCGGAGTGGGCCCGCTTCGTCGAGGGCGCCCTGGCCGCCGGGGCCCGTGCGCCGCACCCGACACGGGACGACGCGGCGCCCGCCGAGGGGCCCGCCGTGTTCCTGCCGGTGCTCCGGCCGCTCGTCACGGCGGCCTGGGCCGTCGCCGCCGCACGGCTCCGCACCTCCCCCGGCGACACCGCCGCGGCCCGCACGGCGTTCACCGCGCTGCTGGGCGACCGGCTGGCCCGCCAGGCGGCCCGCACCCTCGTCACGGAGCTGCACCACGCCCGTGCCGGCGGCCGGCTGACCGGCGCCACCCCGCGGGACAGGTTCGCCGCCTTCCTCGACGGCCTGCGCACCCCCGGCGCGCTGGCCGCGCTGCTCGCCCGCTACCCGGTCCTCGCCCGCATGCTGGGCGAGACCTGCCTCAACACGGCGGCGGCCACGGCCGAGTTGCTGGAGCGCTACGCCGAGGACCGCCCCGCCGTCGTGGCGGAGCTGTGCGGCGGCACCGACCCGGGCCCGCTCGTCCGCGTCGACCTCGGCCGCGGCGACGCCCACCAGGGCGGCCGGTCCGTCGCCCTCCTCCACTTCGCCCGCGGGCGCACCGTCGTCTACAAGCCCCGCCCCCTCGACCAGCACACGCTGCTGGACCGGGCCGTGGCCTGGCTCAACGGGAAGACGCCCGGCCTGGGACTGCGCACCCCCCGCTCCGTCCGCCGGGCCGACCACGGCTGGATGGAGTTCATCGAGCACCGCTGGTGCCGCGGCCCCCTCGAACTCGACCGGTTCTACCGCCGCCAGGGCGCGCTGCTCGCCCTGCTGTACGCGCTCGACGGCGTGGACATGCACTACGAGAACGTCATCGCCTGCGGCGACCAGCCCCTCCTCGTCGACGCCGAGACCCTGCTCCACGCCGACCTGCCACAGGCGGCGACCGCCGGCCCGGACCCGGCCGCGGAGGCCCTGCGGACCTCCGTCCACCGCACCTGCCTGCTGCCCAGCCTGCTCATCGGCGACAACGGCGCCCTCGACATCTCCGGGCTCGGCGGCGCCGACGGGGAGGCGTATCCCAGCGACGGCATGCGCTGGGAGGGTTCCGGCACGGACGGGATGCGCATGGTGCGCGGCCCGGTCCGCAGCGCCGCCGCCCAGAACCGGCCCGTCCCGGACGCCCGGCCGGTCCGGCACGCCGACCACCGCGCCGCCCTCCTGGAGGGGTTCCGGGACGCCTACGGGACGATCACCGCCCACCGCGGGGAACTCCTCGCCGGCCTCCTCGACCGCTGGGCGGACGGCAGGGGCCGGCTCATCGCCCGCTCCACCCGCCTCTACGCCGCCCTCCTGGAGGAGTCCACGCACCCCGGCGTCCTCGGTGACGCCCTCGCGCGGGAGTCGGTGTTCTCCCTGCTGTGGACCGAGTCCGCCCACGACCCCGTCCGGCAGCGGCTCGTCGAGCACGAGATCGCCGACCTGTGGGCCGGTGACGTGCCCTTCTTCGGCCACCGCCCCGCGCAGGCGGCCGTGTGGACGGCCCGCGGCGCACGCCTCGACGGGGTGCTCCCGCGGCCCGCCCTCGACGCCGCGCGCGGCAAGATCGCGGCGATGGGCGAGGTCGACCGCTACGACCAGGAGTGGATCGTCAACGCGACGCTCGCCGTCGCCCAGGCCAACTCCGGCGCGTCGGGCCCGCGTTCCGAACTGTCCGTGCACCCCGCGGCGCCCGTCGCGCCCGACGCCTCCCGCATGCTGAGCGCGGCCTGCGGCCTCGCCGACGAGATCGCGGCCCGCGCCGTGCACGGCGGCGGACGCGTCAACTGGCTGGGCCTGGAGGAGGTGGCCCCCGGCCACTGGGCGGTACTGCCGATGGGCGGTGGGCTGGCGCAGGGCTACTGCGGTGTCGCCCTCTTCCTCGCCCAGCTCGGCGCCCTCGCCGGCGCGCAGCGCTACACCGACCTCGCCCGGCAGGCCGTACGCCCCCTCCCCGGCCTGCTGGCCGCGCTCGCCGGCGACCCCGCGCTGGGCGCCGCCGCGGGCCCGGGCGCCCTGCACGGGCTCGGCGGCATCGTCTACGCCGTCGCCCGGTTGGCCCCGCTGCTCGACGACGGACTGCTCGCCCACCTGCCCACCGCGCTCGACGCCCTCGAACACGCCGCGTGCGGCGACGACCCGGACGGACCGCCCGCCGGTCTCGCCGACGGCCTCGCCGGAGCGCTGGCCGCCGCCCTCGCCGCCCACCGCACCGGCGCGGCACCCGGCGCGGCCGGCCTGGCCCACCGGCTCGCCGACCGGCTCCTCGGCCCGGCGGGGAAGCCCTCCGGCGACCCCGGCTTCGCCCACGGCGACGCCGGTGTGGGCTGGGCCCTGCTGCGGTACGCGGCGGCGTTCCCCACCGACCCCACCGACCCCGCCGGAGCGTCGGGGTCCGCCCCGGAGCCGTGCGCCGCGGCCGGCGCCGCCCTGCTGCGCTCCGCCCTCGCGGCCGACCGGGGCGACCCCGGCTCCGCCCGCGGCGACGCGAGCCTCGGCTGGTACGCGGGCCTGCCCGGCACCGCCCTGGCCGCCCTGGACGCCCTGCCGCCCGGCGAGGGGCCGCCCACGGCCGCGGACGCCGACCGGTGGGTGCGCCTCGTCGGCGGCCCCGTCCGACCCGGCGACCTGAGCCTCCGTCACGGCACCCCGGGCGCCCTGGAACTGCTGGCCGCGCTCGCCGCGCGCGGACACGACGGGGCCCGGGAGGCGCTGACCCGCCGGGCCGGCGAAGTGCTCGGCGGCCTCGAACAGTACGGCCACCGCTGCGGCACCCCCGGCCACGTCCCGTCCCCGGGCCTGCTCACCGGCCTCTCCGGCATCGGCCACCAGTTGATCCGGCTCGCCTTCCCGGACGAGGTCCCCTCCGTCCTGCTCCTCGACACCCACCGGCGCGGCTGACCACCGGCCGCCCGGCGCACCGCACCACGACCCCGCACCTCCCTCTCCCGCCCGCCTCGCGAAAGGTGACCACCGCCATGCGGAAGACCCCCGCCACCGCCCCGTCCGCCGCCTCCGCCCCGTCCGCCGCCGAGGAGACCACCGCCACCGAGCAGACCGCCGCCGCTCCCGCCGCCGACCCCGCCGGCGGCCTCGCCCTCTCCGGCCGCAACCGGGCCTGCGCCCGCGCCCGCGCCCTGTCCGGCATGGTCCTCACCAGCGGCATCGTCATCACGCTCAGCTCCTTCGACACGAGCGTCTCCCTGCCCAACGTGCACGGCTGACCCGGGCGCCGCCCCGCCGCCGGGACGGTGCGGCGGGGATCGGGCGGCTTCCGTACCCGTTGACCGGTTCGCAGTGGTGAGCACTAGCATGCGTTCATGCGTTCACATGTTCCGCACATCGTCGGGCGTGACTCCCAATTACGGGAACTCGCGCGTACGTTGGGCGACGCGTGCGCACAGCGCGGGCGGGGCGTGTTCCTGGTCGGCGAGGCGGGCATCGGCAAGACCCGGCTCGCCGCCGAAGCGGTCGGCATGGCCGTCGACAACGGGATGCGCGTCCTGCGGGGCCGGAGCACCACCACCGGCCCCGCCGTCCCGTTCCGGCCGCTCACCGAGGCCCTGATGTCGCTGTTCCGCGGCGGCGAACCCCTGGACGACCTGCCGCTGGGGCCCTACCGGCCGGTCCTCGGGCGGCTCATCCCCGACTGGGGAGGCGAGGTCCAGGCCGGCAGCTCCATGATCGTCCTCGGGGAGGCGGTGCTCCGCCTGCTCATCGCCACCGGCAGGGACCGCGGCACCCTGCTCCTCCTGGAGGACCTGCACGACGCGGACCCCGAGACGCTGGCCGTGGTCGAGTACCTGGTGGACAACCTCGACCAGGCCCCCGTCGTCCTGCTGGCCACCATCCGCACCGAGCCCTGCGACGCCCTCGACCTGGCCGAGTCGGCCCGCTGGCGGCGCGTGGGCACCGTCCTCGACCTGGCCTCCCTCACCCGCGCCGAGGTGTCCGCCCTCGCCGCCTCCCAGCTCGGCACCGACGTCGGACGGGTCCCGGAGGCCGCCCTGGAGCGGCTGTGGGAGGACAGCGCGGGCAGCCCCCTCCTCGTCGAGGAACGGCTCCAGTCCATGATCACCAGCGGGTCCCTGGTCAACGGGGACGACGGCTGGAAAGTGGTGGGCGACCTCCGCGGCGACGTCTCCACCTCCCTGGCCAAGGGCCTCCTCCAGCGGATCGACCGGCTCGGCCCCCAGGGGAGGAACCTGTTCTCCGCGGCCGCCGTGATCGGCCGCCGCTTCCCCCTCACCGTGCTCCAGGACGTGACCGGCGTCGACGACCGGGAGCTCCTCAGCCACCTCCACGCCGGGGTCGCCTCCCGGCTCGTCGTCCCCGACGAACCCGCCCCCGACTGGTACGCCTTCCGCCACCCGCTCACCGTCGAGGCGCTGTTCACCCAGCTCACCCCGGGCCGGCGCGCGGAACTCGCGGGCCGGGCGGCCACTGCGGTGCAGGCGCTCCACCCGGAGCTGGAGGGCGACTGGTGCCAGTTGGCCGCCGGGCTGCGCTGTGAGGAGGGCGACGTCACCGAGGCCGGGCGCCTCTTCGGGGAGGCCGGCCGGCGCGCCCTGACGGCCGGCGCGATCAGCTCCGCCGTCACCCTGCTGTCCCGCGCCGAGCGGCTGCTGGCCGACAGCGGTGACGCCACCCGCCGCGCCGAGGTGCTGGAGACGCTGCTGCCGGCGCTCGCCGAGACCGGCGACTTCGACCGGGCCTTCAGTCTCGCCCGCGAGCTGAACGCCCTCGCCGGGACCGACCTGACCGTCCACCGCCTCGCCGCCCTGCACACCCGCCTCGCCAAGGTCGCCCACACCGCCGGCCGCTGGGAGGACGGCAACCGCGCCATCACCCACGCCCGCGCGCTGCTGCGGCGCAGCCCCGACGAGCGGGTCACCGCCCTCGTCGACGTCGCCGCCGCCTACCTGGCCCTCGACACCCCCGGCCCCGACTGCACCCAGAAGGCGGAGAAACTGGCCCGCTCCGCCCTCCAGGCCGCCGAACGCCACGCGCTGCCCTCCGCCGTCTGCCAGGCGTGGGAACTGCTCGCCACCCTCGCCCGGGAGCGGGACTTCGACGAGTCGACCGCCCTGCTGGAGGCCGCCCTGCTCACCGCCGAGCAGCACCGCCTGCCGCTCCAGAGGATGTACGCGCTCACCCGGATCGGCGGCAACAACTGGCTCACCGACGGCAGTACGGGCCCCCTCCTCGCCGCCCGCGAGGAGGCGCTGCGGGTCGGCTCGGCCACCATCGTCCACACGATCGACGGCATCCTCGTCCTCGACGCCGTCCTGCGCGGCGACTTCGACACCGCCCGGCGCGCCGGCGACGAGTGCCTCGCCGTCGTCCAGCGGCTCCGCCTCGCCCCGGCCAGCCGGTACGTGCTGATGGCCCAGGCCACCCTGGCCGCCCACCGGGGCGACCGGCCCGCCATGGAGCGGGCGCTGGTCGCGTTCGCCGAGTGGGAGGGCGCCGGCTCGCAGGAGGAGCCGCTGACCCTCGGGCTCGCCCGGGCCTTCTGCGCCCTCATGGAGGAGGACCGCCCCGGCGCCGTGCGGGCGCTGCGCGAGGTGGCCGAGCTGGAGCACGCCAACCCCAGCACGTACTACCTGAGCGGCCGGTACGGCGTCGGCGTCCTCCTCGACGTGCTGTCCGGGGACGCCGGGCGGCCCGACCAGGAGGAGATCGCCGCGACCGCCCCCGGCCGCATGCGGTGGAACCGGCAGTTCGTGCTGTTCGCCGACGCCGTGCTGCTCGGCCGGGAGGGTCGGCCCGCCGAGGCCGGCGAGGCCGCCGCCGAGGCGCTGCGCGCCGCGGAGCCGTACCCGACCGCCCTCCACCTCGCGCTGCGGCTGCTGTCCGAGGAGGCCCACGCCAACGGCTGGGGCGAACCCGTCGCCTGGCTCCGCCGCGCCGAGCACCACTTCCACCAGACCTCCGTCCCCGCCGTCACCAACGCCTGCCGCGCCGCCCTGCGCCGCCTGGGCGCCCCCGTCCACCAGCACCGCACCGGCAGCAGCCGCATCCCCGAGGAGCTGCGCGCCCTCGGCGTCACGGTCCGCGAGTACGAGGTGTTCCAACTGCTCCCGGAGCGGCTGGGCAACAAGGAGATCGCGGACCGCCTGTACATCTCGCCCCGCACGGTCGAGAAGCACATCGCCAGCCTGGGCACGAAGACCGGCCGGACCAACCGGGCGGCGCTGTGCGAGTTCTCCGTCTCCTTCGCGTCCTGACCGGGCGGCCCGCACGGCCCCCGCGGGGCTCGTACGGGCCGCCCGGCCGCGGCGCCGTCAGCGCATCTCCCGCACCGTCCGCGAGGTGAGCACCCCCAGCGCCGTCACGGTCAGGACCACCGCCGCCAGCGCGAACATCGGCCCCGTACCGGACCGGGCCAGCGCCCCGCAGACGACCAACGACAGGGGGGCGACGGCGTAGCCGAGGACCATGTCCACGGAGATCACCCGACTCAGCACCGAGCCGTCGATGTTCCGCTGGATCCAACTGGCGCCGAACACGCCCTGGAAGCCGATGCCGAACCCCATCATCAGGACCGTGCCGAGCGCCGCCGCCGTGTTCCCGACCGTTCCGAGCAGGCCCATGCCCAGGGCGAGCCAGCCGGCCAGGGCCGCGATCAGCAGCCCGACCCGCGGCCGGCCGCCCACCATCCCGCCGGCCAGGGCGCCCAGCACGGCCCCGCCCGCCAGGGCCCCGTTGAGGAGCCCCAGCGTCGTCGAACCGCCCGCCAGGTCGATCTTGGCGAGCGACGCGAAGCCCACCGTGAACGGTCCGGAGTGGCAGAACGTCACCGCCATGTCGACGACCAGCACGGTACGGATGCGGGGGTCCTCCCAGGCGTAGCGCAGCCCCTCCCTGATGCGGGCCGCCAGCGGGACGGCGGGAGCGGCCGTCCCCGCCGCGGGCCCCCCGCCCCCCGGGGCCGCGGGCAGCGTCCTGATGCTCGCCACGCACAGCCCGCACAGCGCGAAGCACACGCCGTCCACGAGGAACGCGACCGGGGCGTCCGCCACCGCCACCACCAGGCCGCCCACGGCGGGGCCGAGTACGGCCGACACCTTGGCGCCCGCTCCCAGCAGGGCGTTGGCGGGCGCCAGCGCCTCCTTCCCGACCACCGTCGGCAGGATGGACGCCCTGGCCGGCTGGAAGAACGCGTCCACCGCGCCGAACAGCGCGGCGGCCACGCACAGCATCCACACCGTCAGCGTGCCTGCCAGTCCCAGGATCCCCACCGTCACCATCAGGACGGCCCGCGCCCAGCTGGAGAACGCCATCAGCCTCCGGCTCGACCACATGTCGCTCAGCGACCCGCCGACCAGCGTCAGCACCGCGCGCGGCACCGCCTGGAACGCCAGCACGTAGCCGAGGCTCAGCGTCGAACCGGTGAGGCTCAGGGTGATCCACGAGAACGCGATGTAGCTGAAGCCGTCACCGAGCAGGGACAGGGACTGACCCGCCCAGAGCAGCCGGAACGACCGCTGCCGGGCCGGGGACCACAGCCGGGCCCCCGCGCTCGTCAGAGTGTTCGCCATGTCGAACCCTTCGTCGCGCCGCCGCTCGGGCGGCGGGTGGTCAGTAGCGGACGGGCAGGGCCGTCAGCGCGCGGTTGAGCAGCGACGGCTGCCAGGACAGGGGCTCGTCGACCAGCTCCAGGCCGGGGCGTTCCCGTACGAGCACGTCGACCGCGCTCACGGCGACCATCCGGGCGAGCGCCGCGCCGATGCAGAAGTGCGCGCCGAACCCGAAGCCCAGGTGCATCGGCCCGCCGCCGCCGCGCCGGACGTCGAACCGGTCCGGGTCGGGGAAGCGGTCCGGGTCCCGGTTGGCGGCGGCCGTGACCAGGAACAGCCGGTCCCCGGCCCGTACCGCCCGGCCGTCGAGGTCGAGGTCGTCCGCCGCGATGCGGATCGACATCTTCGACGGCCCGTCGAAGCGCATCGTCTCCTCCACCGCCGCCGGCACGAGCGCCGCCGGGTCCTCGCGGACCGCCGCGAGCTGGTCGGGCCGGCTCAGCAGCGCCAGCAGCGTGTTCGCGATGAGGTTGCTCGTCGTCTCGCCGCCGGCGAACGCCATCTGCGTCAGCATCCCGACGAACTCCTCCTCGCTGACGGACGTCCCGATGCGCCCGCCCGCCAGCACGGCGCTGATCAGGTCGTCCTTCGGCTCCGCCCGGCGCTGCCGCACCAGGTCGGCGAGGTAGTCCTCCAGGTTGACCAGCGACTGGAGGGACGTGCGGTACTCGCGTTCCTCCTGGGCGGCGCCCAGGACCAGGTCGCCGACCCGGGCGTTCCAGTACCAGAAGGACGGGGCCTGTGCCTGCGGCACACCCAGCCAACGGGCGAACACCAGGGCCGGCAGCGGCCGGGCGAGGTCCGCGACCAGGTCCCCGACCCGGCCGGGCGCGGCCCGCCGGCCGGCCATCGCCCGCGTGGCGCGCTCGACGAGCCCCCGGTACCGGTTGACCGCCCGGGCGGCGAACTGGTCCTGGAACACCTGGCGCAGGCGCCGGTGCTCCGGCGGGTCGTTGAACACCATCCAGCGGGACAGGATCCCGAACGCCCGCTCCGCGTCGTCGCGGGCGCCCTCCGGCACGGCGTCCATCAGCGGGCGCACCCGGTCCGCCGAGACGGCGGGGTCGCGCAGGCAGTGCGTCAGGTGCTCGTGGCCGGTGACCAGCCACGCCCGGTGCATCGCGCTCCAGTACACGGGGTCGTGGTCGCGCAGCGCGTTGAGGTAGCCGTACGGGTCGGCGTTCACCGCCGGGGAGAGCAGGTAGCGCTCGGTGAAGCCCGGCACCCGCGTTCCGGCGGGGCCCGACACCGCGGGGGTCGTCACGGCGGTGGCGGCGGCCGTCGTCGGAGTCGGCGTCGTGGCCGGTGCCGTGGTGGTCGTGGTCATCGGACGACCCCCGTCCCGATCTTCGCCAGTACCGCGGCGGTGGCGGGCATCAGCCGCTCGGACATCATCGACATGTGATCTCCCTCCGTGACGTGGACGGTCACTCCGCCCAGGGCGAGTTCGCGCCACCGCGCGACGTAGGTCCGGTATCCGACGTCCAGGCCGGGCATCGGCTCGTCCTCGGGCAGCCCGGCCGCCGTGCTGCCCACGACCAGGTGGACGTGGCCCGGGTACGGGCGCACCCGGTAGCCGGCCAGCGCGACCAGCAGCGAGTGCCACACCTCGATCGGCGCGTTCTCCACCAGCTCCGCCTCGCTCGGGCTCATCCCCGCGCCCAGCAGCAGCGCCGTCAGCTCCGCGACGGCGGCCTCCCGCTCCGGGGACGGCGCGAGCGCGCGGATCCGGTCGCGCATGCCCAGCGCCGCCACCATGTCGCGGCCCACGCCGGCGAGCCGCTCGGCCGCCACCGGGTTGGGCAGGTACGGCTCGATCAGCACCAGCGGCTCCACCGTGTGCCCGGCCTCGTGCAACTGCGTCGCCATCTCCAGGGCCAGGTTGGCGCCCATGGACCAGCCCAGCAGGTCGTGCGGGCCCCGCCCGCCGTGCGCGGTGATCTCGGCGACGTAGTTGGCGGCGATCCCGGCCACCGTCGTCGGGTCCACCCCGCCCAGCAGGCCGCGCGCCTGGAACGCCCGCACGGGCCGCCCCGGCGGCAGTTCGCGGGCGAGCGGCACGTACCACGCGGCGCTGCCGCCCGTCGGGTGCACGCACCACAGGGGCGCGCCCTCCCCGTCGCGCAGCCGCACCTCCGACCGGACCTCCGCCGTGGCCGCCGCCCCGGCGCGGGACGCCAGTTGGGCGATCGTCGGCGCCTCGATGAGGTCCCGCACGGTCACCCGCAGCCCGCGGGCCGCCGCCTGCGCCGCCACGCGGACGGTCGACAGGGAGCTGCCGCCCAGCCGGAAGAAGTCGTCGTGCACCCCGACCTCGTCGACGCCGAGGACCCCGCGCCACACCTCGGCGAGCACCAGCTCGGCGGGGGTGCGGGGGGCGGCGTACGGGGCGCCGCCCCGCCCCCGTCCGGCGGGCGGCAGCGGGAGCGCCCGCTTGTCGATCTTGCCGCTGGTGTTGACCGGCAGGGAGTCGAGGACGACGAAGAACGACGGCACCATGTACGCGGGCATCCGCGCCCGCAGCCCCCGCCGCAGCTCCTCCTCGCCCGCCCCGGTGCCCTCGCGGGGCACCACGTAGGCGACCAGGGCCGGCTCGCCGCCCGGCAGGTCGCGGCGGAGCAGGACCACCGCCTGCCGCACCTCGGGCAGCTCCCGCAGGGCGTGCTCCACCTCGCCCAGCTCGATCCGGAACCCGCGCAGCTTGACCTGGCCGTCCCGCCGGCCCAGCCACTCCACGCTGCCGTCCGGCCGCTGGACGCCGATGTCACCGGTGCGGCACAGCCGGTCGCCGGGGGCGCCGTACGGGTCGGGGACGAACGTCGCCGCCGTCAGCTCCGGGCGGTTGAGGTAGCCCCGGCCGACGGCGTGCCCGCCCAGGTGGATCTCGCCGGGCACCCCGACCGGCACCGGCTGGAAGTCGTCGTCCAGGACGTAGATCTGGGTGTTGCGGATCGGCCGGCCGACGGGCGCGCGCCGGCAGTCGGGGGTGAGGCGGGCGGCGACCGACCACGACGAGGTCTCGGTCAGCCCGTACACGTTGTGGAACCGCCGGCCGCGCGACCACGTCCTGGCCAGCTCGGCCGGGCACGCCTCACCGGCGACCTGGAGCACCTCCAGGGCGGGGAAGCGGTCCTCGCCGAGCACCGCCAGCGCGCTCGGCGGCAGCATCGTGCCGGTGATCCCGTGCTCCCGCAGCGTCGCCGCCAGGTCGGGGCCGGGCCGCAGCGCCTCCTTCGGGGCGGTGCACAGGCGCCCGCCGTTCGCCAGGGCCCAGGTCATCTCCAGGATCGACGCGTCGAAGCTGAACGAGGCGAACTGCAGCACCCGGTCGGCCGGCGTCGGGTCCACCAGGTCGCGCTGGCCCTCCAGCATGTTGGTCAGCCCCTGGTGCGGGACCGCCGCGCCCTTGGGGGTGCCCGTCGAGCCGGACGTGTAGATGACGTACGCCGTGTTGTCGGGGCGCAGCGCCGGTGCCGGGGCCTGCGCCCGGGCCGCGGGCGCCGCCCACGTCGCCGGGTCGTCCAGGCGCAGCACCGGGCCGTCGAACGGCACCGCGCCCAGGAGCGGCGACTGGGTGAGCAGCACCCGCATGCCGCTGTCCCGCGCCGTGAAGCCGAGCCGCTCGGTGGGGTGCTGCGGGTCCAGCGGCAGGAAGGCCCCGCCCGCCTTGAGGACGCCCAGCACCGCCCGCAGCATGTCCGGACCGCGGTCCACGCAGATGCCGACCACCGTCTCCGGGCCCACCCCGAGCGCCCGCAGCCGCGCCGCCAGTCGCCCGGCCGCGCCGTCCAGTTCGGCGTACGTCACCTCCTGCCCGCCGTGCGCGACGGCGACCGCGTCCGGTGTCCGCGCCGCGTGCCCCGCCACGCACTCGTGGAACATCAGCCCCTCCCCGGGCAGGGCGGGGCCGCGCGCCCACTCGCCCAGCGCCCGCTCGCGCGCCGCACCGCGCAGCGCGGGCCGCGACACGGGGGCGTCGGGCGCGGCCACCATGGTCTCCAGCACCCCGCACAGCAGGTCCGCGAGCTGGTCCGCGGTCGCCGGGGAGACGTACTGCGGGTCCGCGTCGAGCTGGAAGCCGTCCACGCTCGCGTTGACCAGCAGCGGGAACATGGTCCGGGCGATCTCCGCCGACTCGTCCCACGTGTCGCCGGACAGCCGGTGGAAGTTGACGAAGTTGAAGACCGCCTGCACGGGGCTCGGCTCACCCGGCCGCATCCGCCCCAGCCGCACCAGCGGCACCCTGCGGTGCGGCAGCATCTCCTGCTCCGCCGCGAACACCGCCCGCACGTACTCCAGCCAGCTGCCCCGCGGGCGCCGCACCCCGAACGGCACGGTGTTGAGGAACAGCCCGCGCATGCGGTCCGCGCCGGGCAGCTCCGGCCGGCCGTTGGTGACCAGGCCGATCGCGTGCCCGTCCGTGCCGTCCCGCTCGGCGAACAGGCCCATCAGGTGGTGGAAGGCGGTCAGGAGGACGGTGCGCCGGGGCACCCCCGCCTGCCGGGCGAGCCGCCCGACGGGCCCGGCGAGCCTCGCGTACGAGCGCTTCGTCTCGTACACGCTCTGCGCGCCCCCGCCCTCGGCGGGCTCCGCGCCGCGCCGCGTGAACCGGACCGGGTCCAGCGCGTCCAGCGCCGTACGCCAGTACTCCAGGCTCTCCTCGTCCCGCGCCGCCGCCCGCTCCAGCGCCACGTACTCGGCGAACCGGGGCGCGGCGGGCAGCTCCGGCGCGCGGCCGTGCGCCACCGCCCGGCGGTGCAGGTCGAGCAGGTCGGCGATGAGGGACGTGAGGCTCCAGCCGTCCAGGACGACGTGGCAGTCCGTCAGGGTCAGCCGCAGTTCGTGGTCGGTGAGGCGGTGCAGGTGGATCCGTACCAGCGGCGCCGCCGCCAGGTCGAACCGCCGGCCGAACTCCTCGTCCACGTACCGCCGCAGGGTCGCGCGCTGCTCCTCGCGGGACAGGCCCCGCAGGTCCGTGCAGCCGACCGGGAGCGCCGCCTCGCGGTGCACCAACTGCAGCGGCTCGGAGTACGACACGAGGTCGACGGAGGTCCGCAGGATGCCGTGCTCGCGCACCACCGCGTCCACCGCGGCCTGGAACGCCGCCGGGTCGAACCCCTCCGGCATCGTGACCTTCAGGTCGGTCACGTTGTGGTACGCGCCGCGCCGTTCGTCGGCGAGCATCTCGTGCAGCATGCCCGCCTGGAGCATCGTCAGCGGGTACGCGTCCTCCAGCCCCTCCGGGAGCCGGGCCCGGTCCGCCGGGTCGAGCTGCGAGAACGGCTCCACCGCCGGGGGCGCCGCCCCGTCGGCCGCGGTCGCCCGCTGCGCCAGGTCGCCCAGCGTGGGCGCCCGGAACAGGTCCGGCACGGTCAGCGCCAGCCCGGCCGACCGGGCCAGGCCGATCACCCGCAGCGCCAGGATCGAGTCGCCGCCCAGGTCGAAGAAGTTCGCCGTACGGCCGACCCGCTCCACGCCCAGCACCTCCGCCCAGACCCGGGCGAGCGCCTCCTCCGTACCGCCCCGCGGCGGCACGTGGCCCGCGGGCGCGGCGGCCGCGTCCCCCGCCACCGCCCGCAGCGCGGCCCGGTCGACCTTGCCGTTCGCGGTGAGCGGCAGCCGGTCGTGCTTCACGAACAGCGCGGGCACCATGTACGACGGCAGGGTCAGGCGCAGCCGGTCCCGCAGGTCGGGGGCGTCCAGCGGCCGGCCCTCGGTCAGGACCACGTGGGCGACGAGCCGGGCGCCGCCCTGCGGGTCGGGGCGGGCCACCACGGCGGCGTCCGCCACGCCGGGCAGGGCGCGCAGGGCCGTCTCGATCTCGCCCGGCTCGATGCGGAAGCCCCGCACCTTCACCTGGTGGTCGGCCCGTCCCACGTACGCGAGCTGCCCGTCGGGCAGCACCCGCACCAGGTCGCCCGTGCGGTACATGCGGGTCCCGCCGGGGCCGAACGGGTCGGCGGGGAAGCGTTCGGCGGACAGCTCCGGGCGGTTGCGGTAGCCGCGTGCCACCCCGCCGCCGGCCACGTACAGCTCGCCGACCGTGCCGCGAGGCACCAGCCGCCGGAACCGGTCGAGCACGTAGCCGTGCTGCCCGGCCAGCGGACGCCCGATCGGCGACGTGACCGGCGACCCGGTGTCCGCCTCGGTGATCAGCCGGTACGTGACGTGCACGGTCGTCTCGGTGATGCCGTACATGTTGACCAGCGCGGGCCGCTCGTCCTCCGGGACGGCGAACCAGTCGCGGTAGTCACGCGCGTCGAAGGCGTCACCGCCGAAGACCACCGTGCGCAGCGCGAGGTCGCCGAAGGCCGCGCCGCACTGCGCCATGTGGGCCCGCAGCCCCTTGAACGCGGCGGGCGTCTGGTTCAGCACCGTCACCCGCTCCTCGCGCAGCACCCGCAGCACCGCCGCCGGGTCGCGGACCTCGTCGTCGGTGAGCACCACCACCCGCCCGCCGGACGTCAGCGGCCCCCACAGCTCCCAGACGGAGAAGTCGAAAGCGGGGGAGTGCACCAGCGTCCACACGTCGTCCGCGCCGAAGGAGAAGTGCCGGTCGGCGGCGTCCAGCAACCAGGCGAGGTTGCCGTGGGTGAGCTCCACGCCCTTGGGCAGGCCCGTCGAGCCGGAGGTGTAGATGACGTACGCGAGGCGGTCCGCGCCCGGCACGGCCTCTGCCCCGGCGCCCTCCCCGGCCTTCCCGGCCTTCCCGGTCTCTTCGACCTCTCCGGCCGCCACGGCGTCCTCCAGCGCCACCACCTCCACCGGCAGGCCCTCCGCGGCCGCCCGCCCCGCGCCGTCCGCGACCACCAGGGACACGCCCGCGTCGGTGACGGTGAACTCCCGCCGCGCCCGCGGGTGCGACGGGTCCAGCGGCAGGTACGCCGCCCCCGCCCGCCACACGCCGAGCAGCGCCACGGCCAGGCCGGGACCGCGCCCGGCGCAGACCCCGACCAGTTGCTCGGGCCCCGCGCCCGCCTCCCGCAGCCGCCGGGCCAGCGCCCGCGACGCGGCGTCCAGTTCCGCGTACGTCAGGCTGCGCCCGCCCCCCGAGACGGCGACCGCGCCGGGGGAGCGGCGCACGTGCTCGGCGAACCGCTCCAGGGCGGTGCGCGGCGCGGCGGCGTCCCGTACGCCCGGCTCCGGCAGCGCGGGCCGGTTCGCGGGCCCGTCCGGGCCCAGCAGCTCGCCGATCTCCTCGTCCGTGAGCAGCGCCATCTCGCTGAGCGGCACGCTGGGCACCCGGACGAAGGCCCGCAGGACCGCCACGGTGTGCGCCGCGAACCGGGACACCGACTCCTCGGTGAACAGGTCGGGGCGGTACACGAACCGCAGGGTGATCCGGCCGTCGCCCTCCAGGACGTCCAGGGTCAGGTCGAACTTCGCGGTGGTCAGGTCGATCGGGAACGCCGCACCCGGGACGTCCCCCAGCCGGAACGCGCCGGACGGGGCCCGGGTGTGCGTGAACAGCACCTGGAACAGCGGGTTGCGGCCCAGGTCCCGCTCGGGGCTCAGCTCGTCCACGACCTTCTCGAAGGGCAGGCCCTGGTGCGACAGCGCCCCCAGCACGCTCTCCCGCGTGCGGCCCAGCAGCTCGTCGGAGGTCGGGTCGCCCGACAGGTCGGTGCGCACCACCAGGGTGTTCACGAAGAACCCGGCCAGTTGTTCCGTCTCCGGCCGCTCCCGGTTGGCCACGACGGTGCCGATCGCGATGTCGTCCTGCCCGCTGTGGAACGCCAGCGTCGCCTGGAACGCCGACATCAGCGTCATGTACGGGGTCGTGTCGGTGCGTTCGCCGAGCGCGCGCAGCCGGGCCGTCAGCTCCTCGGGGAGCTCCACGGAGTGCAGGGCCCCGGCGTAGGACCGCTCGGCGGGCCGGGGGTGGTCGGTGGGCAGCTCCAGCGGGGTCAGCCCGGCGAGCGCGGTCCGCCAGTAGGCGAGGTCGGCGCCGTGGTCGGTGCCGCGCTGCCACACCGCGTAGTCCGTGTAGTCGATGGGCAGGGCGGGCAGGCCGGCGTCCGTGCCCTCGGTCCTGGCCCGGTAGAACGCGGCGAGGTCGCGCAGCAGGACGTCGAGGGACCAGCCGTCCGCCACGATGTGGTGCAGGGCGAGCACCAGGACGTGGTCGTCGTCCGCGACCTTCAGCAGCACGGCCCGGAAGCCGGGCTCGGAGGCGAGGTCGAAGGGGTGCGCCGCCACGTCCCGGACGGCGGCGGCGAGCGCGTCGGCGCCCCCGTCCCGTACCCGCGCGGGCAGCTCCACCACGTCCAGGCCGGCGGGCTCCGCGCCGAGGACGCGCTGCGCGGGGACGCCCTCCTCCTCGGTGAAGACGACCCGCAGCTGCTCGTGGCGTCCGACCAGGTCGCGGACGGCCCCGTCGAGCGCGGCCGTGTCCAGCGGGCCGGTGAACCGCCAGGCCGTGGGCATCAGGTACTCGACGCCGTCCGGGTCGAGCCGGTGCAGGAAGTACAGGCGCTGCTGCGCCGCCGACAGCGGGACGCGCTCCGGGCGCGGGTCGAGGCGGGGGATCCCGGCCGGCGCGGCACCGGCGCGGCCACGGAGCCGGCGCTCCAGCAGGCGGCGCGCGGCGGGGGACAGGCCGGCGGCGGGCGCGGTGGCGGGTTCGGTCTGCACGGTGGTCATGAGGGGTTCCGTCCCATCGGAGAGTCAGTGGTCAGCGATCAGGGGGCAGCGCCCGGGGCGCGTGCGGGAGCGCTCGGCGCCCGGGGGCGCGGTGCGCGGGGAGGGCGCGGTGCCCGGCGGGGCGAACCCGCGCGGCGCGCGGCGGGGCGGGGCCGCCGCCGGGCCCGGCACCCCGGCGGCGGGTGGGCCGCCACCGGGGAGGGACGTCAGAGGTCCGCCGTCAGCGACAGGTCGATCTCGTCCTCGCTCATCGCCGAGATCTGCTCGACGAGCCGCCGTTCCACCTCGACGGCCAGCCGCTCGATCGTCGGGTGCTCGAACAGGTCGCGCACCTGGACCGGGCAGTCGAACGCCGCCCGCAACCGGGACGCCACGGCGACGGCGCGCAGCGAGTGCCCGCCCAGCGCGAAGAAGTCGTCGTGCACCCCGATCCGGGAGAGGCCCAGCACCTCGGCCCAGACCTGGGCCGTCACCACCTCGGTCGGTGTGCGCGGGGCCACCGCCCCGGCCGTCGCGGGCGGCTCGGGGTCGGGCAGGGCGGCGGTGTCGAGCTTGCCCTGCACCGTGCGCGGCAACGCGTCCAGCAGGACGAACGCGGCCGGCACCATGTAGCCGGGCAACTGGGCGCGGCACCACTCGGCGAGCCTCCCGGCGTCCAGGCCGTCCCCGGCCGCGTACCCGACGAGGGCCCGGTCGCCGCGCAGTTCGCGGACGAGGACGGCGGCGGCGTGCACCCCGGGGTGCGCTTCGAGCACCGCCTCGACCTCGCCCAGCTCGATGCGGAAGCCCCGGATCTTCACCTGGTGGTCGGTCCGGCCGAGGAAGTCCAGCTCCCCGTCCGGCAGGCGCCGCACGATGTCGCCGGTCCGGTAGAGTCGGCCGCCCGTGCCCCCGAAGGGGTCCGGTACGAACCGCTCCGCGGTGAGCGCGGGCTGACCGAGGTAGCCGCGCGCCAGCTCGGGCCCGCCGACGAGGAGTTCGCCCGGCACGCCCACCGGCGCCAGCTCGCCCCGCTGGTCCACCACGTACGTGCGGCGGGCCCCCCAGGCCGTGCCGATCGGCACGCGCCCCTCGACCGGTCCGGTGACCAGCCGGGACGTCGCGGAGATGACCGACTCGGTCGGACCGTACGTGTTCTGGATCGGCACGTGCGGCAGGTGCGCGAACCACCGGGCCAGCGGCGCCGACGGCAGCGTCTCCCCGCCCGTCACGACCAGCCGCAGCCCCTTCAGGTCGTCGGCGACCGCGTCGAGCCGGGCGGCGATCTCCTCCCAGTACGACGGCGTCACCTCCATCACGGTGACCCGTTCGGCGCGGACCCGCTCGGCCAGCTCCTCCACCGTCCACACCTCGTCCGGGCGGATCACCACCGCCGCTCCGGCGCCCAGGGCGGGCAGGACCTGCTCCAGCGACGCGTCGAAGGAGAACGACGCGAAGTTCATCACCCGGTCCCCGGCGGTGATCCCGAACCGCTCCCGCGCGGCCAGCGCGTGCGCCGCCAGGGCGTGGTGCTCGACCCCGACCGCCTTGGGCCGGCCCGTGGACCCCGAGGTGAAGATGACGCACGCCAGTTCGCGGGGCGAGGGCACGTGCCGCGGCCCGTCCGGGTCCGGGCGGACCGACTCCACGGCCAGGACCGGCGCGCCCAGCCCGGCGGCCAGCGGGGCCGTGGCGCCGTCGGTGACGACGTACCGCACCCCGGCGCGGTCGACCATGTACCGCAGGCGCTCCTCGGGCAGTCGGGGATCGAGCGGTACGTACACCCCGCCCGCCCGCCAGATCGCGGCCATGGCGACGACGGACCACAGCCCCCGGCCCAGGCACACGCCCACCGCCGTCTCCGGTCCGGCCCCGGCCGCGGCGAGCGCCCCCGCCAGGCCGCCGGCCAGGGAGTCCAGCCCGCCGTACGTCAGGCTCTCCTCCCCGCACACCAGGGCGACCGCCTCCGGCGCGCCCGCCACCGCGTACGGCGCCACCCGCGCCACCGTCCCGGAGGCTGGGTCCACGGGGCCGACCAGCTCCACGTACTCCTCGTCGGACAGCATCTCCAGCCGCCCCACCGGCCGGTCCGGATCGGCGAGCACCGACTCCAGCACGCGTCCCACGTGCCCGGCGAAACGGGTGACCGTCGCCGCGTCGAAGAGGTCCGTCGCGTACTCGACGTTCAGCGCGAACCGGTCGGGGTACAGCAGGAACGTCGCCGTCAGGTCGAACTTCGCCGACCGCCACGGCAGCGCGAACGGCTCCACCTCCAGGCCCTCGGCGCGCGGCCCGCCGACCGGGCTCTCCTGCACGTCGAACATCACCTGGAACAGCGGGTTGCGGGACGTGTCGCGCTCCGGCCGCAGCCGCTCCACCAGCCGCTCGAACGGCACGTCCTGGTGGTCGAACGCGCCCAGCACGGTCTCGCGGACCCGGCCGAGGAACTCCCCGAAGTCCGGGTCGCCCGACAGGTCGCCCCTGAGCACCACCGTGTTGACGAACAGCCCGACCAGCCGCTCCAGTTCGAGCTGGCAGCGCCCCGCCACCGGCGTGCCCACCGCCACGTCGTGCTGCCCCGACCAGCGGGACAGCACGATCTGCACCACGGCCAGCAGCACCACGAACCGGGTCACCCCGTGCCGGCGGGCCAGCTCGTCCAGCCCCGCCGCCAGGGACGGCGCCAGATCCACCTCGACCGCCGCCCCCCGCCCCGACCAGACGGCGGGCCGGGGCCGGTCCGTCGGCAGCTCCAGCGGGGCCAGCCCGGACAGCGCCGACTCCCAGTACTCCAGCCGCCCGTCCAGCGCGCCGCCCTCCGCGGCGTCGCGCTGCCACACCGCGAAGTCGCCGTACTGGAGCGCGAGTTCCGGCAGCCGCGCCCGCTGCCCGGCGAGACGGGCCGTGTAGCAGGCGGTCAACTCCCCGACCAGGACGTCCTTGGACCAGCCGTCCGTGGCCGCGTGGTGGAAGGCGATGACCGCGACGTGGTCGCCGGGTGCCAACTCCCACACGGCCGAGCGCAGCAGCGGCGGCGCGGCGAGGTCGAACCGGCGGGTCGCGAAGGCCGCGGCACGCTCCCGCACCAGCTCCGGCAGCCCGGCACCGTCGTCGTCGGCCGCGACCGCGTGCCACTCCAGCGGCACCGCCACCGTGCCGCGCACCCGCTGCGCGGGCCGCCCGTCCACCTCGACCAGGGCCGTCCGCAGCACCTCGTGCCGCGCCACCACGTCGTCGAGGGCGCCCTGCCAGGCCGTGCGGTCGAGCCCGCCGCGCACCCGCCAGGAGTACCACAGCACGTACTCCTCGCCCCGCTCCGACATCCGGTCCAGGAACCACATGCGTTCCTGCGCGAACGACATCGGCAGCGGCCCCGACCGGTCCACCGGCACCACCCCGCCGCCCGCGGACGCCCGCCGCGCCGCGCCGACCAGCGGGCCGAACTCCCGTATCCGGGGGTTCTCGAACAGCGTGCGCAGCTCCACCTCGCGGCCCAGTCGCTCCGCGATCCGGGACACCGCCATCGTCGCGAGCAGCGAGTGCCCGCCCAGGTCGAAGAACCCGTCGTCGATGCCGACGCGCTCCACGCCCAGCACCTCGGCCCAGATCTCCGCGACCACCCGCTCGGTCGTGTCGCGCGGCGCCGCGTAGGCCGTGCCGCCCGCCGAGCGGTCCGTCTCCACGGCGGGCAGGGCCGACCGGTCGAGCTTGCCGGAGGCGTTCACCGGCAGCGCGTCCAGCACCGCGAAGTCCGACGGCACCGCGTAGTGCGGCAGCCGGTCGGCGCACCACGCCCGCAGCGCCGCCGTCCCGACCCCGCCCTCCGGGCCCGCCACCACGTAGCCGACCAGGCCCAGGGCACCGCTCGCGTCGGGCCGGGCCGCCGCGGCGGCCGCCGCCACCCCCGGGCACTCCCGCAGCACGGCCTCGACCTCGCCCAGCTCCACCCGGAAGCCCCGCACCTTCACCTGGTCGTCGACGCGCCCCAGGAACTCCAGCTCCCCGTCCGGGCGCAGCCGCACCAGGTCACCGGTCCGGTAGAGCCGCCCGCCCGCGCCGCCGTACGGATCCGGTACGAACCGCTCCGCGGTCAGCGCGGGCCGCCCCAGGTAGCCGCGCGCCAGTTCGGGCCCGCCCACGAGGAGCTCGCCCGTCTCGCCGACGGCCGCGAGCCCGCCCCGGGCGTCCACCACGTAAGCCCGGCGCGCCCCGAGGGGCCTGCCGATCGGAACCCGGTCCGGGTCCTTCGCGCCGGGCGGCACGTCGTACGCGGTGGCCGTGACGGTCGTCTCCGTCGGCCCGTACGCGTTGCACACCCGCGCGTGCGGGACGCGGGCCCGCCACGCGGCGAGCGGGCCGGGCGGAACGGCCTCGCCGCCGAGGATCAGCAGCCGCAGCGACGCCAGGGCGGCTGCCGCGTCCCCGGTGAGCGACCGCGCCAGCTCCGCCCAGTAGGTGGGCGGCAGGTTGACCACGGTGATCCCGTGCCGGCGGACCTCCTCGACGAGCCGCGCCGGGTGCCACTGCTCGTCGGGGCGGATCACCACCGCCGCGCCCCGGGACAGGGCGGGCAGGAGCTGGTCGAGGGAGGCGTCGAAGGAGAAGGACGAGAAGGCCAGCACCCGGTCGCCGGCGGTGACGCCGAACGCCTCGCGGGCGGCGGCCACGTGCGCGGACAGCGCCCGGTGCTCGACGCCCACGGCCTTGGGCCGGCCCGTGGAACCCGAGGTGAAGATCACGTACGCCAGCTCCCGGGGGTCCGGGACGTGGCGCGGCGCGCCGGCGGCGGGCCGCACGGACTCCACGGGCCGCACCGGCACGCCCAGCGTGGCCGCCGTCCCGGCGGTCGACGCGTCGCCCACGACGCACCGCACCCCGGCCTCGGCCACCATGAACCGCAGTCGCTCCTCGGGCAGTCGGGGATCGAGCGGTACGTACACCCCGCCCGCCCGCCAGATCCCGGCCATCGCGACGACCGCCCCGGTGCCGCGCCGCACCAGCACCCCGACGCGGTCGCCGGGCCGCACCCCGTCCTCGGCGAGCGCGGCGGCCATCCCGCCCGTGAGGGCGTCCAGTTCGCCGTACCGGACCGTTTCGTCCCCGCACACCAGGGCCACCGCCCCGGCGTCACCCGCCACCGCGAACGGCGCCGCGTCGGCCGGTGCCGCCCGCCCGGCCGCCACCGCGACCGCGGGCTCCGCCGCCGCGGACCGCTCGGGGGCGGGGCCCGCGGGGGCCGCCCGCCCGGGGCCGGTCAACGGCTCCAACCGGTCCAGCGCCCCGCTCAGCGGTGCGTCCGGCGCCGCCACCACGGCGCGCAGCAGCTCCGTGTAGCCGTCGCGGAAGCGGTGCATCGTCCCGGCGTCGAACAGGGCCGTGGAGTACTGGAGCCGCGCCGCGACCGTCCCGTCCGGCCGTGCCCCCAGGTCCAGGAAGACGTCCAGCGGCGTGCCCCGCAGCGGCGGGGCCACCAGCTCCACCTCCAGCCCGTCCAGCACGGGCGGGCGCTGCGTGTTGAGCAGCGTGAACGACGCCTGGGCCAGCGGGTGGCGCGACAGGTCGCGCGCCCCGCCCACGGCCTGCACGACCCGGTCGAACGGCGCCTCGGCGTGCGAGAAGTCCCGCAGCGCCCCCGCGCGGACCCGGTCCAGCAGCGCCGCGAACGACGGGTCGCCGGCCAGGTCGGTGCGCAGCACGATCGTGTTGACGAACGGCCCGATCACGTCCGCCACCCGGGGGTCGCCCCGGTCGGCGAGGGTGGTGCACACGGCGATGTCCGACCGGCCGGAGTACCGCCCCAGCAGCGCCTGGTACGCGGCGAGCAGCACCATGTACCGCGTCGCCCGCCGGGCGCGCGCCAGCCGGTCCGCCCCGGCCACCAGGTCGGCCGGCAGGTCGAAGCGGACCACGTCGCCCGCACCGTCCCAGAAGCGGGGGCGGGGGCGGTCCGTGGGCAGCTCCAGCGGGGCGGTCCCGGCCAGCCGCTCGCGCCAGTACCCCAGCAGGCGCTCCGTGCGCGGCCCGTCCAGCCGCTCCGACCGGATCCGCGCGAAGTCCGCGTACTGCAGCGGCGGCGGCGCCACCTCCTCGCCCCGGTACCCGGCGGACAGCTCGCGCAGCAGGACGTCCCAGGACCAGCCGTCCACCGCGATGTGGTGGACCACGACCAGCAGCACGTGCTCGTCCGGGCCGGTCCGGGCGAGCACGGCCCGCAGCGGCGGCTCCTCCGCCAGATCGAGCGGACGGGTCAGTTCCGTGGCGAACAGCTCGTCGGCGCCGCCCGCCTCGACCCGTTCGACGGTGAGGCCGCTGGGCGGGTCGACCTGCGGGACGGGCTCCCCGTCCACGGTGGCGAACCGGGTCCGCAGCACCTCGTGGCGGGCCACGACGCCCGCCAGCGCCCGTTCCAGGGCGGGTACGTCGAGGGCGCCGCGGATCCGGAGCGCCAGGGGGAGCAGGGAGTCGGCGGAACCTCGGGTGAGCTGGTCCAGGAACCACAGCCTCCGCTGTGCGGACGATACGGTGCGAACAGCTGCGCCAACCTTCACTGCGGGCCTCCAAGCGGTGGTTTTCCTCCACCCTCCCGGCTGCGGCACGGGCCCAGTAGGGAAGAAGACGCAGCCGCACGCGCAGAAGCCCCCCGATCCGCGCGGCCCGCCCCGCCGGCACGCGCCCCGCGCCGCCGCCCGGACGGCGCGGCGGCGCGCCCCGCCGGGACCCGGCCGGACGCGCCGCCGTGCGCGCAACCGCGCGGAACCTCCTCAGCCCTCCTGGCCCTCCCGGCCTTCCCGGGTCTCGTCGACCGCCACGAACCGCAGCTCGGAGGTGTACGCCCGCCCCTGGTCGTCGACCAGCCACGCCTGTTCGGGCGTCGGCAGCATCTCCGTCACGACCACCCGCCCGTCCGGCTCCCGGCGGGCCATCCTGCGCACCGCCTTCGCGAGGATGTTGACGTAGACGGGACTGTCGAAGTCCACGTAGAACGGCCTCGGTTCGGTCGGCAGCACCACGAAGACGAACCGGGGCAGCCCGTGCCGCGCGCGCCACCGGCGGGCCCGTACGAACCGCCGCGCCTCGTCCTTCTCCTCCGCGAAGTCCAGGTCGGGCCCCGGCAGCCGCCACGTCTCCCGCGCCACGACGAGGCGGTCCACCGTCACGCGCGGCGTGTGGTCCTCCTCCGGCAGGATCTGGAACAGGTCCATCGCCAGCGTGGTCAGCACGTGGGCGAACACGTCCACGGCGGCGAACACGGCGCCGTCCGGCAGGACCACCACCAGCTCCCCGTCCCGCTCGGTCACCGCCACGTCCGCGCTGAGGACCGTACGGGGCCGGCCGGCCCCGCTCGTGAGGTCCACCAGCGCCACGTGGTAGTCGTCCGGGCGGACCAGGGCGTGCCGGGTGCGGGCGGACAGCCGCGACCGGTGCTCCTTCGGCAGCAGGGGCATCAGCCGGGGCCGGGGGTGGTCGCGGTCGGTGAGCCGTACCAGCTCCCCGGGGTCGGGGTGCTGGTGGACGAAGAGGGATGCGCCCAGTGTGTTGGCCGCCAGGTGCAGCTCTCCCAGCACCAGGTGGAAGTCGCCCCGCGCGACGGCGTCGGCGCCGGTCGCGGCGACCATGACGTCCGGGCTGGCGTAGCGGGCCGCCGTCCAGCCCGCGCCCGTGCCCGGCGCGGTGCCGAATCGTTCCTCCACCTGCCCCGCGATGTCCTCCAGCGACCTGTGGACGCGGCGGGCGCCGGGCGGCACGGCCAGGACGGAGGCCCACCGGTCGCGGAACTCCCGCTGGAGCGCGTCCGCCCGCGCCCGCGCCGTACCGTGCAGGACCGGCATGCAGGCGAACCAGAACGACGCCAGGTCCACCGGCCCTTCGGCCGCCAGTCGCGCGTACACCGTCCGCGCCTCGGCCATCACCGCCCCGGCGAGGTGCGAGGTGAGCCACCGCGCGCCGGTGAGCAGCGGCTCCAGCGGCGCCAGCGCCTCCCGTACGGCCCGGCCCGCGCGGACCGTGGCCGCCCGCCGGCAGTCGGCGTACACCACGGCCCGGCACGGCGCCGTCCCGGCCGCCTTCTCCCGCACGGCGGCCGTCCGGGTGAGCGCGGCGAACTCCCCTTCCAGTTCGGTCAGGGCGGCCACCACCCGGTCGGCGCCGACGGCGGCCCGCACCCGGTCGCGGCCGTGCTCCAGCGTGTCGAGCGCGGCCGTCCAGCGCCGCCGCGCCGGCGCGTCCCCGACCCGTTCGAGCCAGGCCCGCAGTGCCCGCTCCGGGTGCGCGCCGGCCGGGACCTCCAGCCGCCACACGACCCAGCGGCGGGCCACCAGGTCCGCGAGGACGGCCGGTACGTCCACGCCGGGCAGCGCGGCGCGGATGTCCCGCACGGACCGCACCCCGTCGCACAGGCCGAGCACCGCCGCCGCCTCCGGGGCGAGGGTCCGCGCGGGGCGGCCCGGCACGGTCACCTCGGTGCCCGAGACCCGTACGAACGGCACCCGGCGGGGCGCCACCCACTCCCGCAGCGCCGGGTCGGCGTCGATCCGCGCGGCGAGGGCGTCGATCGCCCACCCGGCGAAGTACACCTCCGACGAGGCGGTCAGGCCCTTCCCGGGGTCGACCTCGACACCGGCCTCACCGAGGTCCCAGCGGCCCCAGCCGACGGGGCCGAAGAAGCCGATCGTGTCGTTCTTCACGCAGAACCGCTGCCAGTAGTGGGCGACCAGTTCCTCGCGCTGCCGGGGCATGCTGGTGCGTCCGGCCGCCGTCGGCGTCCACGCCAGGAACGGCGCCACCCCGGAGGCGAGGACCGGGCGGTTCTGCCACGCCACGGCCTCCCGGAACGCCGGTGTCCGCGCGATGTCCTGGAGCGCGTGCGCGGTCTCCACGGCCGCCTCGGCGAACAGCCCGGCGAACCCGGCCCACTCCCGGCCGTCCGGCTCCCCGTCCAGCCCCCCGTCCGGCTCCCCGTCCGGCGCGTCCCCCAGCGCGAACTTGTCGGCCGCCTCCGCCAGCCCCCGCGGGGCCAGCCGCAGCACGCCCTCGGCCGGGAAGCCGGGCCCGCGCAGGGCGAACTGCTCCCACAGCCGCCAGCGCCCGCCGGGCAGCCGCACGCCGCCCCCGCCGTCCGCCTCCTCCACGGCCCTCACCCCTGGAGGAGGTCGGTGCGGACGACGTCGGCGAGGTCCGCCGGCGTGGGGTACGCGAAGACCAGCGACACCGGCACCTCGACGTCCAGGGCGTCCTGCAGCCGGGCGGTCACCTGGAACGCGGACAGCGAGTCCCCGCCGTTCTCGTAGAAGTCGCTCCGCTCGTCCAGGTCGGGCGCGCCCAGGGCGTCCCGGTAGATGCCGACGAGCAGCTCGGTGACGGCGGCGGTCGTCGGGGCGGCGGTCAGGGTGGTGGTCTCGCTCATCGGGTCTCCTCCAGTTCGGGACGGGTACGGGGCGGTGCGGTCCGGTGAGCCGGACGGTCCGCGGCGTTCGGGTCGTTCGGGTTGTTCGGGTTGTTCGGGTCGCTCGGGGCGGCCCGGGCGGTGAGGGCGGCCAGGGTGTTGCCGCCGGAGACGACGGCGACGGCCCGCTCGCGGCGGGTCCCCGCGCGAAGGGCCCCCGCGAAGGCGACGGCGCCGCTGGGCTCCGCCTCGACGCCCAGGCGGCGCAGCCGGTCGGTGGCGGTGAGGATCTCGGCGTCGGACACGGCGACCAGGTCGTCGACCCGGCCCTGGACCACGGTGAACGGCACCTCCCCGGGCGCCTGCGCCCGCAGCCCGTCCGCGACGGTGTCGCAGGGCGGCAGCCGCAGCGGTCGGCCCACGGCCAGGGACCGGGCGTAGCGGGGCGTCCCCGCCGGTTCGACGCCCACGATCCGCACCGGGTGGTCGCGGGCGGCCAGGCACACCCCGGCCAGCAGCCCGCCGCCGCCGACCGGCACGTACAGGGTCCGCACGTCGGGGACGTCGGCGAGGATCTCGCGGGCGACCGTGCCCTGCCCCGCGACGACGAGTTCGTGGTCCGACGACGGCACGAGGACCGCGCCGGTCTCCTCGGCCAGCGCCCGGGCCCGCTCCTCGCGCTCCGCGACGCCGCCCCGCACGCTCACCGTCCGCCCGCCCAGGGCGCGGATACGGGCGGCCTTGGCCGGACTCGTCCCGGCGGCCAGCACCACGGTCACCCGCACCCCCATCGGCGCGGCCAGCCGCGCCAGGGCGATCCCGTGGTTGCCCGACGAACCGGTGACGATGCCGCGCGCCCCCAGCGCCAGCACCGCGTTGGCGGCCCCGCGCAGCTTGAACGACCCGCTGCGCTGGAGGTGCTCGGCCTTCAGCAGCAGCCCCCAGCCGCTCCGCCGCCGCCCCTGGGCCGGCAGCCCCGGAAGCAGCGGGGTGCGCCGGGCGTACGGGGCGATGCGGCGGGCCGCGCGTTCCACGTCGGCGGGCACCGGCCCGCCTCCGGCCGCCCTCATGACCGGCCCGCCGCGTCCGCGAGGGCCCGCCGGTCGGCCTTGCCGCTCCGCGTCGTGGGCAGTTCGGCCAACCGGACGAACCGGCGCGGCATCAGGTGCGGCGGCAGGGTCGCCGCGAGGTGCGCGCGCAGCGCCCCGTCACCGGTGCCCTCCAGCTCGCCGGTGACGTGCGCGACGAGGAAGACCCGTCCCAGGTCGTCCTCGGCGGGGGTGACGACCGCCCCGGTGACGCCGGGGTGCGCCAGCAGCGCGCCCTCGACCTCGGCGGGGTCGACCCGGTGGCCGCGGATCTTCACCTGCCGGTCGCGCCGCCCCAGCAGGTGCAACCCGCCGGGACCGCTCCTGGCCAGGTCGCCGGTCCGGTACAGCCGCGCCCCCGGTGGCCCCGACGGGTCCGGTACGAAGCACTCCGCCGTGCGGGCGGGAAGGCCCCGGTACCCGCGGGCGACCCCGGCCCCGCCGATGCACACCTCGCCCGTCCCGCCCTCCGGCACGGGCCGCAGGTCCTCGTCGAGGAGCCGGACCACCACCCCGTCGATCGGCGTCCCGACGACGTCGGCGTCGGTCACCGGAGCGGTCGGCACGTCGTACCGGGTCGAGGTCATCGTGCACTCCGTCGGCCCGTACTGGTTGACGAGACGGCCCCCGACCAGCGACCGGCCGCCCGCGGCCAGGAACGGGCGCAGCGACTCCCCGCTGCTCACCACCAGCTCCACCCCCTCCGTCAGCCGCGCCCCCTCCGGCCGGCCCGCCAGGAACGCCAGGAACGACGGCGTCACGCTCAGCAGCGCGTTCACCCCGTACTCGCGCACGACCGCGCCGAACTCCTCGGGCCGCAGCACCGCGGACCGGTCCACCACGACCAGCCGCCCGCCCGCGAGCAGCGGCGCGAACGTGTCCCGCGCCGACGCGTCGTACCCGAGCGGCGCCACCTGGAGCGCCACCGTCCCGGGGCCCAGGCCGAAGTCCCGCACGACGAACCGCAGGTAGGAGTCGAGTCCGCGGTGCTCCACCAGCACCGGGCTCGGCTCGCCGGTCGAGCCGGACGTGTGGCTGACGTACGCCAGGGCCCGCCCGTCCGGCGGCCCCGCCGGCGGCGTCCCGCCCGCACCGGCCTCCGGGCGGTCCAGGAGCACGGGCCGACCGGGCACCGGCAGTCGGAGGCGGTCGGCGAGGGCCGCGGTGGTGACCAGCAGGTCCGCGCCGCCGCTGCGGACGAGCGAGGCCAGCCGCCGGGGCGGCTGCTCCACGTCGAGGGTCAGGAAGGCCGCCCCGCACCGCACGGCCGCGGCCACGGCGACCACCGCGTCCACGCCGCGCGCCACGGCCACCGCGCACACGGTCTCGGCGCGGGCGCCGCGGGCGGCGAGCACCCCGGCCAGGGCGTCGACGCGGGCGATCAGTTCGGCGTAGGTCAGCTCGCCGCCCGGGGTCGTCACCGCGATTCGGCCCGGCTCGCGCGCGGCGTGCGCGGCGATCTCGTCGACGAAGGTCCGCATCACACGTCCCCTTCCGTGCGACCGTCCGCCGCCCGGTCGTCCGCCGCCGGGTCGTCCGCCGCCCGGCCGGCGGCCGTCTGGTCGACCGCGACGAACCGCAGCTCGGAGGTGTACGTACGGCCCTCGTCGTCCGTCAGCCACGCCTGCTCGGGGGTGGGCAGCATCTCGCTGACCACCAGCCGCGCCCCGGCGTCCTGCCGGGCGAGCCTGCGCGCGGCCTTGGCGAGGATGTTGACGTAGACGGGACTGTCGAAGTCCACGTAGAACGGCCTCGGCTCGGTCGGCGACACGACGAACACGAACCGCGGGAGGTCCCGCTCCCGCGCCCACGCGCGGGCCCGCACGAACCGCCTCGCCTCCGACTTCTCCTCGCGGAAGCCCATGTCCGCCACCGGCAGCGTCCACGTCTCGCGCGCCACGACCATCCGGTCGAGGGTGATGCGCGGCGTGTGGTCGCCCTCGGGCCGCAGCGTGAAGCGGTCCATCACCCGCTGCGTGAGGGTGTTGGCGTACACGTCGAGCAGGTCGAACACGGCACCGTCCGGCAGGACCGCGACCAGCTCGCCGCCCCGGTCCTCCACCGCCACGTCCGCGGCGAGCACCGTGCGCTGCCGAAGCGGGTCGCCGGTGTGGTCCACGAGCGCCACGTGGTAGTCCTCCGGCCGCTCCAGGGAGGGCCTGCTGCGGGTGGACCACTTGAGCGGCAGCTCCTTGGGCAGCACGGGCAGCAGCCGGGGCCCGGGGAAGTCGCGGGACGTCTCGGCCACGAGGGCGTCCCGGTCGGGGTGCTGGTGGACGAAGAGCGACGCGCCCATCGTGTTCAGCGCGCAGTGCATCTCGCCCAGCAGCAGCTCGAAGTCGCCGCGGGCCACCGCGTCCGCGTCCTCGGCGAGGACGAGCACGTCCGGGCTGAAGTACCGGGCCAGCGACCAGCCCGAGCCCGGCTCGTCGAACGCGGCCATGACCCGCCCGGCGAGGGCGTCCGACGACAGCCGCACCCGGCGCGCCCCCTCCGGCACGTCGAGGATCCGCGCCCACTTCGCCCGCAGCTCCGCCTGTACGGCGGCGATGTCCTCCTCCGCCTTCGGGTGCGGCGACGGCAGGCACGCCAGCCACAGGGCCGCCAGGTCCACCCGGCCCCCGTCCGCCTCCGCGGCGAGCCGTTCGTACAGCGGGCGGAGACGGCCCCGGATCCGCTCGGCGACCCTGTTCGTCATCCACCGGGCCGCCGTCAGGCACAGGGCGAGCGGGGTGAGTTCGCCGAGCAGGGACCTGCCGAGCACGGCCGTCGCCGACCGCCGGCAGTCGGAGTACACCAGCCCCCGGCACGGCGCCGTCCTCGCGCCCTTCGCGCGCTGCGCCTCCGTGGCGGTGAGCGCCGCGAAGTCCGCCTCCAGCTCGCCGAGCGCCCAGGTCAGGGCCTCGGCGTCGGTCCCGGCCGCCCGGACCGCGTCGCGGCCCCGCTCCAGCACGGCCAGCCGCTCCAGGGCCGGTTCGCGGACCGCCGGGTCACCGATCCGTTCGAGGATCGACCGCAGTTCCCGCTCCGGGTACGTGCTGGAGGGGACCTCCAGCCTCCAGTGCACCCACCGCGCGGCCACCAGCGCCCGTACGGACCGTTCCGCCTCCTGTGCGGCCAGTCCCGCCGCCGCGGCGATCTCCGCGACCGTCCGCGTCCCGTCGCACAGCCCCAGCACCAGCCGGTCGGGCTCCGCCACCGGCTGCGGCCGACGGCCCGGCACGCGCACCGCGCCGTCCTCGACCCGTACGAACGGGACGCGGCGCGGCGGTATCCACGCCCGCAGCGCCGGGTCGGCGTCGAGCGTGCGGGCGAGGGCGTCGATCGCCCAACTGGAGAAGTACACCCGCGAGTCGGCGAGGAACCCGGTACCGGGGTCGACGGCCACGTCGTCGCGGG
>NZ_JAWCTQ010000053.1:0-44922 GCF_032423885.1 Streptomyces tamarix
CCCGGGCTCCGGGGGGCGGGACGACGGCGGTCCCCGCGGGGGACACGGGCCCGGGTCAGGGCCGGTCGCCGCATCCGCGGCGTCGGTGGAGGTCCGGGAGCCGCTCCGGAAGTCCGTGACGCCGACAACCCCTACGGTGCCGGACGCGTGTTAAGCGGATGCTGCCTCCACGTGTCGTCCTCGTACCGTTTGCACGAATCCCGTCCGCCCGGTCGTCACCTGCCGTCGCGGGCCAGGAAGGCGAGCAGGTCCTGGCGGCTCACCACGCCGGTCGGCTTGCCCTCGACCAGCACGATCGCCGCGTCCGCCCGTCCCAGGACGGCCATCAGGTCCTCGACCGGCTCGCCCGAGCCGACCTGCGGGAGCGGGGCGCTCATGTGCTTCTCCAGCGGGTCCCCGAGGGAGGCGCGCTGGGTGAACAGCGCCTCCAGCAGCTCCCGCTCGACGACCGAGCCGACGATCTCGGCGGCCATCACGTCCGGGTGCCCGGCGCCCGGCTTGACGATGGGCATCTGCGACACGCCGTACTCGCGGAGCACCTCGATCGCCTCGCCGACCGTCTCCTCCGGGTGCATGTGCACCAGCTTCGGGATGCCGCCCTCCTTGTGGTGGAGCACGTCGCCGACGCGCGCGGACGGGCCGGCGTCCTCCAGGAAGCCGTAGTCCGCCATCCACTCGTCGTTGAAGATCTTGGAGAGGTAGCCGCGGCCGCTGTCCGGCAGCAGGACGACCACGACGTCGTCCGGGCCGAGGCCCTCCGCGACGCGCAGCGCCGCGACGACGGCCATGCCGCAGGAGCCGCCGACGAGGAGGCCCTCCTCCTTGGCGAGGCGGCGGGTCATCTGGAAGGAGTCCTTGTCGGAGACGGCGACGATCTCGTCCGTCACCGTCCGGTCGTAGGCGGACGGCCAGAAGTCCTCACCGACGCCCTCCACCAGGTACGGGCGGCCGGAACCGCCGGAGTAGACCGAGCCCTCCGGGTCCGCGCCGACGACCCTGACCCTGCCGTCGCTGACCTCCTTGAGGTAGCGGCCGGTGCCGGTGATGGTGCCGCCCGTGCCGACGCCCGCGACGAAGTGGGTGATCCTCCCCTCCGTCTGCTCCCACAGCTCGGGGCCGGTGGTCTCGTAGTGCGAGCGCGGGTTGTTCGGGTTCGAGTACTGGTCCGGCTTCCAGGCGCCGGGCGTCTCGCGGACGAGGCGGTCGGAGACGTTGTAGTACGAGTCCGGGTGCTCCGGGTCGACCGCCGTGGGGCAGACGACGACCTCGGCCCCGTACGCCCGCAGCACGTTGATCTTGTCGGTGGACACCTTGTCGGGGCAGACGAAGACGCACTTGTAGCCCTTCTGCTGGGCCACGATCGCCAGCCCCACGCCCGTGTTGCCGGAGGTCGGCTCGACGATGGTGCCGCCGGGCTTGAGCTCGCCGCTCTTCTCGGCCGCCTCGATCATGCGCAGGGCGATGCGGTCCTTCACCGAACCGCCGGGGTTGAAGTACTCCACCTTGGCCAGGACCGTGGCCTGGATGCCCGCGGTCACACTGTTGAGCCTCACCAGCGGGGTGTTGCCGACGAGACTGATCATCGAGTCGTGGATTTGCACCGTAAGTCTCCGGGGTCTCCGTAATGGTCCAGCCAGCGTAAGCCGACCGGATGCGTAGGCGGGCACGGTTCCGGGGCAGTTAGCTCACAGACCGTACGGAGGAGGTGGCCGCGCCTATGTCGAGGGCGAGGGTGGCACGGCGGATCGCCGCGGGGGCGGCGTACGGGGGCGGCGGCATCGGCCTGCTGGGGGTGGCCGCGATGGGGGTGCTGCTGGCCGAGGTGCGGCTGGCGAAGCGGTCCGTGGGCGGCGGCGTCGCGCCGCTCCCGCCGGCGGCGGACGGGCTGTACGGGCGCGGCTTCGACGGGGTGCCGCTGCGGCTCGCCCTGCTGGGCGACTCCACCGCCGCGGGCCAGGGCGTGCGGCGGGCCGGCCAGACGCCGGGCGCGCTGCTGGCGGCCGGGCTCGCCCAGGTGGCCGAGCGGTCCGTGGAGCTGCGGAACGTCGCCCTGCCCGGCGCCCGCTCCGACGACCTGGAGCGGCAGGTCGCCCTGCTGCTCGGGCCGTCGGGGTGGGTCCCGGACGCCTGCGTCATCATGATCGGCGCGAACGACGTCACGCACCGGATGCCGCCCACGCAGTCCGTGCGGTACCTGTCGGAGGCGGTGCGGCGGCTGCGTGCCGCGGGGGTCGAGGTGGTCGTCGGCACCTGTCCGGACCTGGGCACCATCGAGCCGGTGTACCAGCCGCTGCGCTGGCTGGCGCGGCGGCTGTCGCGGCAGTTGGCGGCGGCGCAGACGATCGTGGTGGTGGAGCACGGCGGCCGGACCGTGTCGCTGGGCGACCTGCTGGGGCCGGAGTTCGCGGCGAACCCGCGGGAGATGTTCGGCGCCGACAACTACCACCCGTCGGCGGAGGGGTACGCCACGGCGGCGATGGCGGTGCTGCCGACGGTGTGCGCGGTCCTGGGGGTGTGGCCCGAGCCGGAGCGGCCGGACGCGGACCGGCGCGAGGGGATGCTGCCGGTGGCCGTGGCGGCGGCGGAGGCGGCGCAGGAGGCGGGTACGGAGGTCACGGGCGCCCGCGCGCCGTGGGCCCTGCTCAAGCACCGCCGCCGCCAGCGCCTCACGGAGTCCGCCGCCCCCGAACCCCCCGTCACCGACGCCCCGGCGTGACCGCGCGCCGCGGGCCCCGCACGGCCCGCCCGCGCACCGCGTCCGCGCGCCCGTGCCGGCGCGGGCGGGCGCGCCCGTGACGGCGCGGGCGGGCGCGCCCGGAACCGGACGGCGGGGCCGCGGGAGTGGCGGGACGGGGGGCCGGGGAGAGAGACTGAGCGAGCGCTTAGAAATGCGGTGGGGGTCACACCCCACATGCGGTGACCCCAGCCCTACGTAGGGGTAACTTCCCTCTCAGTCGCACACCCGCCCACCCGCCCACCCTGGAGCCGTGATGCCCGAAGCCGTGATCGTCTCAGCCGCCCGCTCCCCCATCGGTCGGGCCTTCAAAGGCTCGCTGAAGGACCTGCGGCCCGACGACCTGACCGCCACGATCATCCAGGCCGCCCTCGCCAAGGTCCCCGAGCTGGACCCGCGGGACATCGACGACCTCATGCTCGGCTGCGGCCTGCCGGGCGGTGAGCAGGGCTACAACCTGGGCCGCATCGTCGCCGTGCGGATGGGCATGGACCACCTGCCCGGCTGCACCCTGACCCGGTACTGCGCCTCGTCCCTGCAGACCACCCGCATGGCCCTGCACGCGATCAAGGCCGGCGAGGGCGACGTGTTCGTCTCCGCCGGCGTCGAGACCGTCTCGCGGTACGTGAAGGGCAACTCCGACAGCCTGCCCGACACCCACAACCCGCTCTTCGACGAGGCGCAGGCCCGCACCGCGGCCGCCGCCGAGAACGGCGCCTCCGAGTGGCACGACCCGCGCGAGGACGACCTGGTGCCGGACGCGTACATCGCGATGGGCCAGACCGCCGAGAACCTCGCCCTCCTCAAGGGCGTCAGCCGCGAGGAGATGGACGAGTTCGGCGTACGGTCGCAGAACCTCGCCGAGCAGGCCATCAAGAACGGCTTCTGGGAGCGCGAGATCACCCCGGTGACCCTCCCGGACGGCACCGTCGTCAGCAAGGACGACGGCCCCCGCGCGGGCGTCACCCTGGAGGGCGTCCAGGGCCTCAAGCCGGTCTTCCGCCCCGACGGCCGCGTCACCGCGGGCAACTGCTGCCCGCTCAACGACGGTGCCGCCGCCCTCGTCGTCATGTCCGACACGAAGGCGCGCGAGCTCGGCCTGACCCCGCTCGCCCGGGTCGTCTCCACCGGCGTCTCCGGCCTCTCCCCCGAGATCATGGGGTACGGCCCGGTCGAGGCCACCAAGCGGGCGCTCGCCAACGCCGGCCTCACCATCGACGACATCGACCTGGTCGAGATCAACGAGGCGTTCGCCGCCCAGGTGATCCCCTCCTACAAGGACCTGGGCATCCCGCTCGACAAGCTGAACGTCAACGGCGGCGCCATCGCCGTCGGCCACCCCTTCGGCATGACCGGCGCGCGCATCACCACGACGCTGATCAACAGCCTCCAGTTCCACGACAAGCAGTTCGGCCTGGAGACCATGTGCGTCGGCGGCGGCCAGGGCATGGCCATGGTGATCGAGCGGCTCTCCTGACCCGACCCTCCTGAACCGCACCGCGTCCCAGCCGTGACCGAATCTCCCCCAGGATGTGACCTATCTCCTGGGGGAGATTCGTTTATGCAGGTCATGGTGGTGGGAGCGCGAAACACCAGCGAAAGAAAACTGTCCAATTCGTGACGTAATGCACTGACACCGGGTCCACAGGCGGGACAAGCTGATGTAGGAAGTGCGGGGGATCGATTGAAACCGGGAGTAAGTCAGTGAGCGCCATGTCTCTCGCCCTGCTGCTGACCACGGCCACCACCACGGCCGTGGGCGCCGCTGCCCTGTACGCCGCCCGCGGACTGCGCCGGCAGATCACCGCCCTGCGCGCCGACCTCGCCGCCGCGGGCCGCACCCCGGCCGTCCCGCACGCCCGCTCCGCGGACGCCTCCGCCATGGCGGAGGAGATACGCGCCGCCGTCACCGAGGCCCTCGCCGAGGAGCGCGAGCGCGAGCTGGCGGAGGCCCGCGCGTTCTGGGCCGCCCAGGAGGCCCGGGAGGCCACCGACTCCCCCGCCTCCCTGCTGGGCGGTCTCCCCGGCCCGCTGGGCGGCGACGACGGCCCCTACTTCGTACCGCGCCAGGCCGACTTCGCGGGCCTGGAGGCGCTGGACCTCGACGCCGAGTACGACCCCACCGACCCGGCAGACCTGGCCGGCGACTTCCCCGGCGACTTCTCCGGAGCGGAGCTGCCCGAGCTGCCCGGCCCGCTGGGCGGGGAGCTTCCGGAGCCGGCCGGTGCGGGCGACTGCCCCGAGTACGCCGAGGACTCCCCCGAACTGGCCGCGGCCCGCCGGCGGCACCCCTCGCACCCCGACTTCGTGCCCGTCCGGACGCCGGTCGTCACCGACCACGAGCGGACCGTGGCGCGCCTGGAGGAGCTGGCCGCCGCGCGCACCGCGCTGACCGACGTACGGCCCGGCCCGCTCGGCACGCTCGACGTGTACGTCTTCGAGGACGGCACCACGCTGTGCATGACGCCGGGGCACCGCGAGACCGCCGAACGCCTCGCCGAGGCCCTGCGCGACGGCGCCGCGCCGTTCCTGCTGGGCGGGTCGGGCATCTCCGGCGCGTACGCCCTGACGTTCTCCTGCGGCGACGAGGAGAACGTCTACATCCTCGCCGACCGGGTCATCGCCTCCTTCTAGGCGCCGCCCCTACAGGCCCGCCCGCGCCGCCGTCGCGCGCACCGACGCCACCGCGTCCGCCAGCTCCCCGTCCAGCGCCGCCCCGGACGCGCCGCCCCGGCGCGCGGCGGCCCGCAGCGCCTCGGCGAGGTCCGCGCCCGCGACCGCCAGTTGGTCGCCCACCGCGAACACCCCCGCGTCCGGCATGACCCGCGTCTCCGCCGTGCCCTCCCACCGCTGCGCCCGCGCCGCCAGCTCCCTGGCCAGCGCCAGTCCCTCCGCCGCCGCGCCCTGCCTGAGCCGGCTCTGCGGGGCGGCCCGCAGCCGGTCGGCGAGGCGGCTCACGGCCTCGTCCAGTTCCGTCGTATCGCGCACACCGCGACCCTATGCGCCGGTGCGGCACTGTTGCCAACGGGCGAACGCTCGGGCACGGTGACGTGAAGGAGCACTCGCGCACAGCGTCCGGAGGCGCCCATGTCCCATGTCTTCTCTGAGGAAACCCACCGGAACCTGCTCTCCCGCATCCCCCACTGCACGGGCCGTGAGGTGTCCGACTGGCTTCGCACCGTCGAGGAAGGCCCCTCCCTCCTCCGCTTCGAGGAGAAGGTGAGCTGGCTCCGGAGCGAGCACGACCTCGCGTACGGCCACGCCAAGGCGATCATCCACGAGTACGACCTGCGGCGCGCCGCGCGCAAGCTGCTCTAGCGGCGGCGGTCCGGCACGACGCGGAAGGGCCCGCCCGGACGTACCGGGCGGGCCCTTCTCGGTCCACGGGACGATCAGCCGTCCCGGGGGACGGTCAGTCGTCGCCGGAGAAGATCTGCACGAGGCGCAGGAACTCCATGTAGATCCACACCAGGGTCATGGTGAGGCCGAAGGCGGCCAGCCACGACTCCTCGCGCGGGGCGCCGTACGTGATGCCGTCCTCGACCTGCTTGAAGTCCAGCGCCAGGAAGCAGGCGCCGAGGACGATGCCGATGATGCCGAACAGGATGCCGAGGCCGCCGCTGCGGAAGCCCAGGCCGTCACCGCCGCCGAACAGCGAGAACAGCAGGTTGACGGCCATCAGCAGCACGAAGCCGACCGCGGCCGCCATCACGAAGCCGTAGAAGCGGCGCGTGACGCGGATCCAGCGCATCTTGTACGCGATGAGCACACCGGCGAAGACCGCCATCGTGCCGAGCACCGCCTGCGGGACGGCGCCCGCCGTGACGTACGTCGAGACGGCGCTGGAGATGACGCCGAGGAAGACGCCCTCGAAGGCCGCGTACCCCAGGATCAGGGCGGGCGACGCCTTGCGCTTGAAGGACTGCACCATCGCCAGGACGAAGGCCACCAGGGCCGCGCCGACACCGATGCCGTACGACTTGCCGATGTTGGCCGGGTCGACCGGCAGCAGGAACCAGGCGAGCGTCGCGGTGACGAACACCGTGCCGAGCGTGATGGCCGTGCGGGACACCACGTCGTCGATGGTCATGGCGCCGGCGCGCGCCGGTGCCTGCAGCGGGACGCCCTGCTGGACGTCCGGCTGCGCGTAGGGGTTGGTCGCGTACGGGTTCGTCGCGTACGGGTTCGTCGCGTACGGGTTGGTTCCAGCGGCGGGGCCCCCGGCCTGCTGCTGCGCGTTGAAGCCCGCGTAGCCGTTGTCGCGGCTGAACCCCCGTCGCGAGAAGACCGGGTTGCTGCTCCTCATCTCACTCCTCCATGGCCGCCGTGCGCGGCCTTGGAACAAGAGTAATGGGGAAGCAAAGGAAACACCCTAGTGCTCGGGGAGGATCTTTCCGCTCCTGGGTCTCGATCACGCAACCCCCGTAACGCGCCGAAACCTCCCCGAGCCGGTCGGTGCCCGGAGCGGGACTCGAACCCGCACGGCCGTAGGCCAGCGAGGTTTAAGCTCGCCGTGTCTGCGTTCCACCATCCGGGCATGACACGCGTTTTCTGCGCGTCGGCACATGAGCCTATCCGGGCGTGTCGCCCGAACAGCGGAAGAGTGGCCCGATGTTGTCTTATTTTATTGACTTCTGAGGGGTCATCAGCACGCGTCGAGGGCGCTGCGCAGCAGCGGTGCCGACGTCACGGCCGCACAGGCCATCCCGAGGGAATGACGGAAAGTCGCCGTCCCCCCACGGCGAGTCCTCGCCATCGGGGCCGAAGCCCGTCCCCGCAGGCCCTCCCGGCGGCCCCTCAGGGGCGCCGTCATACCTCAGGAGGAGGGGCGGACCGCGCCGTCAGACTCCAGAGGGCCCCGGGAACGGGCACGCGGGCGGACGCCCCGCGGGGGCGGCGGCACCGACGATGGAACGGTCCTCGACGAACCCATGTGCGACAGGAGCCCTCCTCGTGATCCCCACCCCGACGACCGCACGCCGCGCCACCGCGGTGGCCGCCCGCGCCACGGATCTCTCCAAGGTCTACGGACAGGGCGAGACCCAGGTGGTCGCCCTCGACCGGGTCACCGTGGAGTTCCCGCAGGGAGAGTTCACCGCGATCATGGGGCCGTCCGGCTCCGGCAAGTCGACGCTGATGCACTGCGTGGCCGGGCTGGACAGCTTCTCCGGCGGCTCGGTCCGCGTCGGCGAGACGGAGCTGGGCTCCCTGAAGGACAAGCAGCTCACGCAGTTGCGCCGGGACAAGATCGGCTTCATCTTCCAGGCGTTCAACCTGCTGCCGACGCTCACCGCCCTGGAGAACATCACGCTCCCCATGGACATCGCGGGCCGCAAGCCGGACAAGCAGTGGCTGGACCGGGTCATCGACATGGTCGGCCTGTCCGGGCGGCTCGGCCACCGGCCGGCGCAGCTCTCCGGCGGCCAGCAGCAGCGCGTCGCCGTCGCCCGCGCCCTGGCCTCCCGGCCCGAGATCATCTTCGGTGACGAGCCCACCGGCAACCTCGACTCGCGCTCCGGCGCCGAGGTGCTGGGCTTCCTGCGGAACTCGGTGCGGGAACTGGGACAGACGGTCGTGATGGTCACCCACGACCCGGTCGCCGCCTCCTACGCGGACCGGGTGATCTTCCTGGCGGACGGCCGGATCGTCGACGAGATGCTCGCGCCCACCGCCGACGGGGTGCTGGACCGCATGAAGGAGTTCGACGCCAAGGGCCGGACCAGCTGACCGGGGCGCCGGACCGCCCCGCGCCCCGCCCCTCCCGCCACCGGACACCTCCACCCCAGGACACACCTCATGTTCCGTACCGCCCTGCGCAATGTGCTCGCGCACAAGGCCAGGCTGCTGATGACCGTCCTCGCCGTCATGCTCGGCGTGGCCTTCGTCTCCGGCACCCTCGTCTTCACCGACACCCTCAACCAGGCCTTCGGCAAGCAGTCCGCCAAGAGCTACGACGACGTCGCCGTCGCCGTGTCCTCCCACGCCGACCCCGACGACCCCGAGCAGGAGCCCGGGATCCCCCGCGCCACGCTCGACAGGATCGCCGGGGTGGACGGCGTCGCCACCGCCACCGGCCGGGTCGAGGGCTTCGCCGGCGTGCCCGACCGGGCCGGGAAGCTGATCGGCGTCGGATGGTCCAACAAGGGCGCCAACTTCGCCCCCGGGAAGGACGGCGAGGACCCGCGGTACGACTTCGTCGAGGGCGGCGGCCCCGTCTCCGGCGGCCGGATAGCCCTCGACCGGGAGACCGCCACCAAGGGCGGCTACGAGGTCGGCGACACGGTCCGCGTCGCCACCAACGGCCCGGTGGAGGAGTACCGCCTCCAGGGCGTCTTCACCACCGACGACGGCTCCGTCAGCGCCGGCGGCAGCCTGGTCCTGTTCGACACGGAGACCGCGCAGCGGCTGTTCCTCAAGCCGGGCTACTTCCAGGACGTCACCGTCACCGCGGCGCCCGGCGCCGACGACGCGGAGCTCCTCGGCGCGATCGAGCCGCTGCTGCCGAAGAGCGCCGAGGCACAGACGGGCAAGGCCCTCGCCCAGCAGCAGGCCGAGGAGATCGAGGAGAGCCTGAGCGCCTTCAACCAGGTCTTCCTGGGCGCCGCCGGGATCGCCCTCTTCGTCGGTGTCTTCCTGATCGCCAACACGTTCACGATGCTCGTCGCGCAGCGCACCAAGGAGGTCGCGCTGATGCGGGCCGTCGGCGCCTCCCGCAAGCAGATCACCCGCTCGGTGCTGGCGGAGGCCGCGATCGTCGGGCTGGTCGCCTCCGCCGCCGGCTACCTGCTCGGCATCGGGCTGGCCGTGGGCCTGCGCTCCGGCATGGCGGCGTTCGACCTGAAGGTGCCGGACGGCCCGCTCGTCCTCGGCGTCACGCCCGTGCTGTCCGCGCTCGGCGTCGGCCTCGTCGTCACGGTGCTCGCCGCGTGGCTGCCCGGCCGCCGCGCCGCGAAGATCCCGCCGGTCGCCGCGATGAACAGCCTGCACGCGGCACCCACCCAGAAGTCGCTGGTCGTGCGGAACAGCATCGGCGGCGGACTGGCCCTGCTCGGCTCCGGCGTGATCGTCTACGGCGCCGTCGAGGGCGGCGACCTGGGGCGCGTCCTCATCGCCGGCGGCGCGTTCCTCACCCTGATCGGCGTGATCATGCTGATCCCGCTGCTGTCGCGTCCGCTCATCGCCGCCGTACGGCCGCTGCTGGTCGGGGCCTTCGGGATCTCCGGCAAGCTCGCCGGGCAGAACGCCGTCCGCAACCCGCGCCGCACGGGCGCGACCGCCTCGGCGCTGGCGATCGGCCTCACCCTGGTCACCGGCCTGTCGGTGCTCGGCGTCACGGTCGGCCAGTCCATCGACAAGATGACCACCGACCAGATCAAGGCGGACTACATGGTCCGGATGGCCGGTGGCGGCTTCCTCGACCAGTCCGCGCTGGACGCCCTGGAGAAGGCCCCCGGCGTCACCGCCCTGTCGCCGCAGCAGGCGTCGTACCTGGAGATCGACGGCGAGTTCACCTCCGCGTCCGCCGTCACGCCCGGCGACATCGAGCAGGTCATGAACGTCGAGCGGACCGCCGGTTCGCTGGACTCGCTGGGCCGGGGGCAGATCGCCGTGGCCGAGAAGACGGCGGAGTCGCGCGGCTGGAAGGTCGGCAGCACCCTGCCCGTGAAGTACGACGACGACCGGAAGGGCACGCTGACCGTCGGCGCGGTCTACAAGGACTCCGAGTTCCTCTCGCCCGTCCTGATCGACCGGAAGGTCGTCGCCCCGCACGACACGAAGCCGTACATCCCCTCCATCTTCGTCGCGATGGACGGCGGGGAGAGCGCCGCCAACGAGAAGGCCCTGGTCGACGCCCTCGGGAACAACCCGGCGATCACCGTCATGGACCAGCGGGACATCCGCGACGAGTTCGGCGGTGCCATCAACATGCTGCTGAACATCATGTACGGCCTGCTGGCGATGGCCCTGATCATCGCCGTGCTCGGAGTGGTCAACACGCTCGCCATGTCGGTGTTCGAGCGGCAGCAGGAGATCGGCATGCTCCGCGCGATCGGCCTCGACCGGCGCCGGGTGAAGCGGATGGTCCGCCTGGAGGCCGTGGTGATCTCGCTGTACGGCGCGGTCGTCGGCATCGTCCTCGGGTCGTTCCTCGGCTGGGCGATCGGCGAGACCGTCAAGAACAGCCTGCCGGGGTACGCGCTGGTCCTGCCGTGGGGCCGGATCGGGATCTTCCTGCTGCTCGCCGGTCTGGTCGGCGTCCTGGCCGCGATGTGGCCGGCGCGCAGCGCGGCGAAGCTGAACATGCTCAACGCCATCAAGGCCGAGTAGCGGACGCGGCGCCGAAGAGGGCCGGGCCCCCCGTCTCGGGGGCCCGGCCCTCCGCCGTGCGCGGGGTCCCGCCGGCCGGGCACTGCGGCGACGCGCGGCAGGGGCCCTCCGGGGCGGGACGGGGACCTGGGGCGGGGGTGGGCCCCCGGGGCGGGGTGGGGGCCCGTCCGGGGCGGAAGGGGGACCGGCCGGGGGGATCCGGGGCGGGGCGGCTTCTCCGAGACGGAGTGCAGCCCCTCCCGGGCGGGACGCGGCCCCTCCCGGGAGGATCGAGCCCGTCCGGGAGGAACGGGCCCCGACCGAAAGGGGCCGGAGCCTCACCTGCCGCCGGTTTCGCTCCAGACGCGGCTGCGCAGCGGCATCCCCGAGGCGCCGCCCTCGGGGGTCTTCACGGCGAGGACCTGGTTGACGCCGATCCGGTTGCGTTCGAAGGCGAGCGCGGACGCCGCCATGTAGAGCCGCCAGACGCGGGCACGGCCGGGTGAGACGAGGCGTACGGCCTCGTCCCAGCGCTCCTCCAGGTTGGCGACCCAGCGGCGCAGGGTGAGGGCGTAGTGCTCGCGGAGCGCCTCGACGTCCCGCACCTCGAAGCCGGCCTCCTCCAGCGTGGCGGTGGTGCGGCCGATGGGCGCCAGCTCCCCGTCGGGGAAGACGTACGCGTCGATGAACGGGTCGAGGCGGTACTCCTCCTCACGGGGCTCGGGGCGGCGGGCGATCTGGTGGTTGAGGAGCCGGCCGCCGGGCTTGAGCAGGCCGTGCAGGACGTCGGCGTACTCGCGGTAGCGGACGGCGCCGACGTGCTCGGCCATGCCGATGGAGGAGATCGCGTCGTACGGCCCGTCGCGGACGTCCCGGTAGTCCTGGACGCGGATCTCGACGCGGTCGGCGAGGCCCTCGTCGGCGACGCGCTTGCGGGCGTGGACGGCCTGTTCGGAGCTGAGCGTGATGCCGACGACGGTGGCGCCGTGGTGGCGGGCGGCGTGCATCGCCATGGAGCCCCAGCCGCAGCCCACGTCGAGGAGCCGGTCGCCCTCCTTGAGGGCCAGCTTGCGGCAGACCAGCTCCAACTTGTCGTGCTGGGCCTCCTCCAGGGTGCCGCCCTCGGACCAGTAGGCGCACGAGTAGACCATGGACGGGCCGAGGACCAGCTCGTAGAAGTCGTTTCCCACGTCGTAGTGGTGGCTGATCGCCGCGCGGTCGCGGAGCTTGGTGTGCAGGGGGCCGCTGCGGCGCCGGACCTCCTCGGCGGGCGGGGCCGGCGGCGGGAAGGGCCCGGTGAGCCGCAGCAGTTCGCGGGCGGCGGCGCGGACGCGCGGGTCCCGGGCGGTGCGCAGGGCCTGGGCGGCCCGGGCGCCGAACCGGGGCCGGCGGCCTCCCGGGCCGTCGCTGCCGGTGCCGGGGCCGCGCTCCCAGAGGAGGCCGGCGAGCCGGGCGAGCGCCTCGTACAGGTCGCCCTCCACGTCCAGTTCCCCGGCGACCCAGCCGCGGGCGAGGCCCAGTTCGCCCGGCCGCCACGCCATGCGGCGCAGCGCCCTGCGGTCCCGGATGACCAGCACGGGCGTGCCGGGGCCGGCGGGCGGACCGGCCTCGCTGCCGTCCCAGGCGCGGATCCGCACCGGGAGCGGAACGCCCAGCAGGTCCTCGGCGAGCGCGGCCAGCCGCGAAGCGGCGTCGGACATGGTGCACACCTCCGTGACGTCGATCCCAGAAATGCTCAGCACCACGTAAACACCGTTCGGCGCGGAAAGTAGTCCCAAAACCACGCGACGTGGCGGGCGGTCGGCGCAACGGCGGCATCCCGCCACGCGGCGGGCCCCCGGCGCGCACTGCGGTACCACGCGCCCCGCGGCCCGGCCCCGGCACGGCACGTCCTGGCGCGACACCTCCCGGCACGTCCTGGCGCGACACACGGCACGACACGTCCCGGCACGGCACGGCACCGGCACCGGCACCGGCACGGGACGACGCACCCGCGGCGGGCCCCGGCACGACGCGCTCCCCGGCACGGCAGGCCCCGGCACGTCCCGCGGCACGACGCGGCGAGGGGCCGCCCGCACCACGGATGGCGGGCGGCCCCTCGTCGGGACTGCGTGGGGACGGCCGGGTCCGGCCGTCGGGGCCGGGTCGGTCCGGCCGTCGTCAGGAGGCCTTGGCCTTCTCCTGCTTGGCGGCGGGCGCCGGGGCCGGCTTGGCCGCCTCGTAGAACTCCTCGCGCGGCGACTCGATGGCGCCGAGCGAGACGACCTCGCGCTTGAGGAACATCGCGAGCGTCCAGTCCGCGAAGACGCGGATCTTCCGGTTCCAGGTCGGCATGGCCATGCCGTGGTAGCCGCGGTGCATGTACCAGGCGAGACGGCCCTTGAGCTTGATCTTCATCTTGCCCATGACGATCATCGCGACGCCCTTGTGCAGGCCGAGGCCCGCCACCGCGCCCTTGTTGGCGTGGCTGTACTCCTTCTGCGGGAAGCCCCGCATGCCGGAGAGGACGTTGTCACCGAGCACCCGGGCCTGTCGCAGCGCGTGCTGGGCGTTGGGCGGGCACCAGGCGTTCTCGTTGCCGGCCTTGCGGCCCACGAGGTCCGGGACCTGGGCGTTGTCGCCCGCGGCCCAGATGTAGTCCGTGCCCGTTACCTGGAGCGTCGGCTGGCAGTCGACGTGGCCGCGGGGGCCGAGCGGCAGGCCGAAGCGGGCCAGCGCCGGGTTCGGCTTCACACCGGCGGTCCACACGATCGTGTTGGAGTCGACTTCGAGGCCGTTCTTCAGCACCACGTGGCCGTCGACGCAGGAGTCCATGGACGTGCTCAGGTAGACCTCGACGCCGCGGCCCTCGAGGTGCTCCTTGCCGTACTTGCCGAGCTTCGGACCGACCTCGGGGAGGATCTTGTCGGCGGCGTCGACCAGGATGAAGCGCATGTCCTCGCGGGACACGTTCTTGTAGTACTTGGCGGCGTCGCGGGCCATGTCCTCGACCTCGCCGATCGTCTCGGCACCGGCGAAGCCACCGCCGACGAAGACGAAGGTCAGGGCCTTGCGGCGGACCTCCTCGTCGGTGGTCGAGTCGGCCTTGTCGAGCTGCTCGAGCACGTGGTTGCGCAGGCCGATGGCCTCCTCGATGCCCTTCATGCCGATGCCCTGCTCGGCGAGGCCGGGGATCGGGAAGGTGCGGGAGACCGCGCCGAGCGCGATCACCAGGTAGTCGAAGGGCAGCTCGTACGCCTCGCCGACCAGCGGCGCGACGGTGGCGACCTTGCGGTCCTGGTCGATGGTGGTGACCCGGCCGGTCAGGACCTCGGCCTTGGGCAGCACGCGTCGCAGCGGGACGACGACGTGCCGCGGCGAGATGCTGCCGGCGGCGGCTTCGGGGAGGAAGGGCTGGTACGTCATGTACGAGCGCGGGTCGACGACCGTGACGGTCGCCTCGCCGTAGCGCATCTTCTTCAGGATGCGTCGAGCTGCGTACAGGCCTACGTACCCACCGCCTACTACGAGGATCCTGGGACGCTCCGTGGTGCTCATGCCATCGAGTATCCACCCCTCGGACGGGGGTCGCTCGTGCGCCCCTTCACAAGGTTCGAGTGGACCTCTGCTACACTGCCCCGCCCACGTGACCGAGGTCATGGCGTCGACCGGGAACCAGGGTGTACCGAAGGACGTTGTTCACTGCCCCCTCACCCCTCGTGAACTGGACCGGAGAGCCTTTCGTAACGGTGGACCACCGCCTTGGTTCACATGGCCGAAACGCTTCTGCGGTTACGAAAACCGGGACGGGCAAGAGCCCCGAGAGGGCTCCGTAAGGGTCGCACCCCCCGTGGAGACCCTCATCAGGGCTCTTTTCCTTGTGAAGAACTTCACGACCTTTTCCCGACGACTCGTCGGTAGGCCCGTCGCGACCCGTGCCGATACGCCGGAACCACCACGTCCGCCCCGCTTGTCCCCCCTTGGGCCCCGTCCGTGACGACGCCCCGGCCCGCACGGGAAACACCCCCGGACGCGGCCGGTCGCGGCCGGCACGCGGCCGGTCGCGGCCGTCCCGCGAGGCCGGTCCGCGAGGCCGACACCCGGCCGATCCACGAGGCCGACGCGCGCCCGGTCTGCGGGGCCGGGGCAGCCCTGGCGGAGGCGGGTCCCGGCGGGGAGGCCGACCCGACCGCCCCGCCAGCGGAACTCCCGACGGGCCCGCCCCCGAGCCCACCGAGGCCCGCGGAGTACCCGACCGGCCAACGCGGAGGGACGTACCGAAGGCCGGCTTCCGCGAAGTCCCGGAAGCCTCAACCGTCCGACCAAACCGGCCGGTACACCTGCCGCACGCTGTTGCCGGGCATCACCCACGGCCGCACCCGCCCGGCCAGGATCAGCACCCGGCCACCGGGCCCGTTCGACCGCATGTCCTGGACCTGATAGATCCGCCCGCCCTCCACCCGGACCCAGTCCCCGATCCGCACGGCCTCCGGCGTGGTGTCCACCGGGCGGGTGCCCGGCGGGACCGGCTGCTCGGGCGGCGCCTCCTTGACCAGCCGGCAGCGCGCCGCCACGGCCCGCCACCTGTACCCCTGACAGTCCTCCAACTCGACCACGCCCAACTGCCGGTCGCACACGACCCCCACGGCGTCCCGCACCGTGTCGTAGACCAGGTCGCCGACGCCGTACCGCCCCCTCCTCACCGGGCGCCCACCCCGCGTTCCTCCCACTGCTCCCAGGTGTGCGGCCCGTCGTGGTGGCGGTACCTCGCGCACGCGTCCATACGACTGGGGCTGAGCGACGCGCAGTCGTCCAGGACGACCAGGACGACCGTGCGGAGGGCCGCATCGCTCGACCACTGCGCCCACAAGGCCCTCGCCCTCGCAGCCGGGGCCGCGTCCAAGTCGACCACGCAGGCGCGGTGCGGCCCGTCGTGGCCGCCGGGCTCGTCGCAGTACAGCCGGCCCTGTTCGGCCTCGTCCGGCCATTGGGCGGTGATCGCGGCTCGAAGGGCCACCGGCAGTTCCTTGCCGGACCAGCATCCGATCACGGCGCCTCTCCTCCGTCCACATCGCCGGATGAGTCGGCTGAGCTGATCGACTCTATTTCGAAGGACTGTTACTCATGAGCCACGCCGGAATCTCGGAAACCGACTGGACCAGTTCTAGCTACAGCCAGGCAAACGGCGGCGAGTGCGTCGAATGGGCTCCCGCGTACGCCGTCGCGCACGACGTCGTGCCGGTCCGCGACAGCAAGCGCCCCACCGGGCCGGTGCTGAAGGTGTCGCCGGTGGCGTGGACCGGCCTGGTGACGATGGCGGCCGGATCCCAGGTGTGACGTCACGACACCCCGGAGACGGAGATCCGCCCGTGGTCGGAACGCCACCTCCCCCCGGTGAAGCCCTCGCCCACCTCCGGGACCGCGTCGGCCGGCCCCGCACGACCCGGCTCCTGAGCGACCGGCGCGGCTCTCGCACCTGGAAGGTGCACGGCCCGCTCGGCGCCGTCGCCGTCAAGGCGAACAACCCCGATGACGAGACCGCCCGTAACAAGGCCGCGGAGATCGCCCAGGAGGACAGCCACATCACCCGCCTCATCGACGCGGGCGCGCTGAACCCCGGCTACCGGGTGGGTGCCGGCACCTGGGACGGCGGCCGGTGGATCGCCGTCCGGTGGGTCGACGGCACCCCCCCTGTGGCGTACGTTCGCCCTCGCCCGCGGCCCCGAAGGTGACCGTCCCTCCGTACGCCCGTGGTTGCTCGGGATCGCCCGCACCTGGGCCGAGAGCCTCGCCCGGCTGCATGCCGCCGGCTGGGCCCACGCCAATGTCCAGCCCACCAACACCCTCGTGGCGGACGGCCGCGCCGTACTCATCGACTACGCCCTCGCCTGCGGTCCCGGCGACGGCTCCCGCCTCCCCTACCGGGGAGCCCTCACCCACACCACCGCCCCGGAGATCGCCGCCTCCGTCCTCGCCACCTCCGCCGACACCCACGTCCAGGCCGCGCCGCCCGCCGACGTCTGGGGCCTCGGCGCGTCCCTGTTCTGGTGCTGGACCGGACACCGCCCCGTCACCTACGACGACGCCGTGGACCGGCCGGAGAAGCTGCGGGCCATCGCCGAGGGCAGGACGCTCCCGATCGCCGGAGTCCGGCCCTGGCCGTTCCCCGAGTTCGAGGAAGTGGTCACCGCCTGCCTGGCTCCCGCCCCGGAAGACCGCCCGACGGCCGCCGCCGTCACCGGCATGCTCACCGGCAAGTGATCACGCTCCGGGAACTGGCCGCGGCCGACGTCCCGGCCGTCCGGCGGGTCTACAGCGGTGCGTCCGTCCGCTTCACCCACGACCGTCCGTACACCACCGGGCAGGCGCACGACCGCGTCAGCCGCGCCCTCGCGGCAGCCCGCGAGAAGCCCCGCGTCCGGTGGGACTTCGGCGTCGTCCACGGCTGGGACCTCGTCGGCACCATCTCCCTGCGGCTGCGGGAACCGGGCCTCGGCACCCTCGGCTACATCCTCCGCGAGGACACCTGGGGCCGCGGTTACACCACCCACGCCGCACGGCAGGTCGTGGCCTTCGCCTTCACCCTCGCCGGCCTGGACTGTCTGGAGGCCAAGCACCACCCCGGCAACCCCGCCTCCGGCCGGGTCCTCGTGAAGGCCGGCTTCACCCGGGTCGGCACCGCCGGCCTGCCCCACACGGACGGAGTCGTCGTGCCGTACCCCGTCTACGGGTTTCACCGCGCCCTGTGGGCGTGCGGCCGGACCGGACCGGAAGGGCGCCACTGAGCTTGTTCTTTATCTTCCGGCCCCATGCCGTAGGAGTGGCCGGAAGATAAAGAACAAGTTAAGGAGGCCGGCGACGAGGACTGCGTGGCGCTCGCCGGGGTGTGCGCGCACGGCCCGTTGTGCTCAGCAGGAACGGGCTCAGGAAGCAGGAAATGCAAAGAAGTTGACTCCCTCGCTTATTTGATCAAGCTTCGGGCACCCACGCTCGTGAAAGCCTGAGGCTAATTTGGCCGGTTTGACAGTCTGCTGGTGGTGGGGGTGTTGCGCGGGTGGTGTCGGATGAGCTGTGGGAGTTGTTGGGGTGCTGCTAATGAACAGCGCAGCATCCGACATGTAGCTGAGTGTGATGTTCAAGTGGTGGATTCGGGGTGTCGCCCTCGGGAAGGGTGCGGTAGACGGTGGCGAGGTGGCGCTCGCCGTTCCTGTCGGACAGGGTGACGAGCCCACCCTTGGTGACAGCTTCGCGCTGGGCACCCAGGGCGCGGGCGTACGGAGCATGTCGTCGTCGACGACTTTATGCGTGCCGCATGAGCATCACGCTCAGCTACAAGTCAGCTGGTTCGCCGCTCGTTAACGGCACCCCAAATCTGGCCACGCACCGCTCCAAAAAGGTGGTGACGGCGGTGTCGCCGGCGATGGCGCACTTGAACTGCGTACCGACGGCCCCGAGTATGTGACTGACGAGGGGGCAGCAGAATCCGTCGCCGCCCCGGCCTCGGATGCGAATGAGGCCATGCATTCGACCGAAAGGAAGATCGAGTGACGTTTCTGGACACCGCCACGCACCTCCAAGACAAGGACGGGAAGCAGCGGAGCCTGCTGTTCCTCGGGTCGAGTTGTCTGGAGCTGAACTGGAGCGACGGCATCGCCTTCTGGGGGGCGATCAGGCAGTACAACAAAGGCGTCACCTGGAATGAATTACAGCAGTGGGGGTTCGACAAGGACATCGATGCGGCCGCAGATCTGACGGACGTTGTCGGCAGCCCGTGCACGATGCTGTTCAAGGGGGACCAGTGCGTGGTCCTCAAATGGGACGAAGGCATCGACTACCACGGGAAGATCACGGGGTACAAGAAGCACTGGGCGGACCTGCCGAAGGGGTTCGACCGTGACCTTGACGCGGTCATGCAGATAGAGGACCAGGGCGGCCCGTGCACCATGCTGTTCAAGAAGGACCAGTGCGTGGTGCTCAGCTGGAACCACGGCATCCAGTTCCACGACAAGATCACCGCGTACGAAGGTCCCTGGCGCGACCTGCCGAAGCCGTTCAGCAAGAGCCTCGACGCGGTTGTGCGGATGGCGAACGACGAAGACGGCAACCAGCAGAGCCTGCTGATCAAAGACAGCCAGTGCCTGGTGCTCAACTGGGAGAACGGCTTCAGCTACGACGGCGAGGTCACGGGTTACTCGCAGGCGTGGGCCAACGCCTACAACAGACTGACGGGTTAACCGCGGCCGCCGGACGCCACGAACAGTGAGGTCCGCCGGTCGCTGACGCGGTGCCGGGCCCGGGCCCGGATGCGTCGGGCCCGGTGCCGTGGCCACGTCAGCGCTGCACCGCGCCTTGCGTTGGAGGATGTTGCGGTCTGCCGCGCGGCAATATCTCCTGCGCCCGCGCGGTGGTCCGTACCAGTCTGGGCGGGACTGCTTCATAGTCCTTGGGACCGTACTTGCGGCGGGGCCTCTTCGCTGCCTTGAGCGGTTGAACCCTTGGCGCCGTCTGCCGGCATGCGACCCGGAGGAGTGTCTCGCGCCGGATCGCACGCCTTGTGGCCTGATGGTCAACCGGTGGGCAGCCGGGCACCGCGCGGTGCCCGCATCGGCACGGACACCGGTGTCAGCGGCCCCGCCTCACCTTCTGTGACACAACCTCGTAGGACACCTCGTCGTAGTCGATGGCCTGCACCTCGTCTGTGATGCTCCACAGGGCCCTCCTGAGGTCGCTGCGGCAAGTGGCCTGGACCATCCTCTCCTTGAAGTAGGCCTCCTCAGGTGACCACGTGATTAAGCACAGTCGGCGTCCCTGGAAGTCGAAGCCGTAGACGCCCCAGCGGCACTCGGAGGCCGGGAGATCCGCGACGAACGCGTCGTAGTCACCGCTGTCGCCGACCTTCTCCACGACGATCTCGGTGCTGCGGTCATTGAGCTTGAGGATCAGGTACCTGTGCTTCCCGGCCTTCACCTCATCGGCTTTCACCATGCACTGCTCGTCGACGTCCACGGTCCGCACAGGCTGACTCCCTTCGGCTGATGCTTGGTGTCACGCTATCGGCCCACTCCGCCCCCCGCCCAGGGCCTGACGGAGACCGCTGGGCGGGCACCGAACGCCACAGCAAGCCGAAACCCGCCCTGAGCCTCCGTGGCCTGAGCGTCGGCCGCCGGGCGGGGCGGCGCACAGCCAGACCCTCCAACAGCCCAGGGCGGGCGGAGGTATCCGGCACGATCGAGCGGCCGCGGCTCGGTGCGGGCCTGTTTCTCAGCTTGCTCTTTGTCTACCAAGGTCTTCCAGGCTTGCCGATGGCTTTGAGGGTCTCTGGGCGCTTGAGGGTCTTGCCGACGTCGTAGCGGGGCGCCCGGTGCTTGTTCCGGGCGCCGGGTGGCCGTCCAGGGCCAGCGCCCCGGGGTTTGGGAACACGGGCCGAGCAGGCGAGGTGGGCGCGGATGTTCCTGAACCCCCGGCGGACCCGGGCCGGGGTGAGCCGGTCAGAGATAGTGGGCTTCTCCCAGGGCCGGCGCAGGTCTGCAGCCAGCGGCCGGGCGAGCCGGAGCTGGGTGTGGGCGACGATCAGAATCCAGGTCCAGCGGTCCGCCGCCTCGGGAGTACGCAGCTTCGGAGTGGTCCAGCCGAGGGTCTGCTTGGCGAAGCGGAAGGTGTGCTCCAGGTCGAAGCGGCGGAGAAATGCCTGCCAGAAACGGTCCACGTCGTCCGGTGTGGCGCTGTTCTTGGAGGACCATAACCACACCGGCGGGGCATCGCGGTCCTTCGACAGATGCTCAACCTTTAACCGGATCAACGTGCCCTCTACCAGGGGCAGTTCGCCGTCGTGGTCGAGCCAGGAGGAGCGGTGGGTGAGCCGGGGGTGGACCCGGTCCCATGCCTGTGTCTCGGCCTTGCCGTAGTTGGTGGTTGCAGTGACCGTGGTGATCGCGGGCTCGGGCCACGTCTCCGGCTTGGTGAAGTGGAATTCCGGGCCGTGCTTGGGCGGCCGGCCGCCCTTCGGGTCGTAGACACGAGGCGGCTTCGGCAGTCGCATGACGCGGTCGGAGCGGACCCGGCCGACCAGCTCGACAGGCAGATCGCGCAGGACCCAGGCCAGGCGGGTGACGTCATAGCCAGCATCGCTGACGATCACGATGTCCGGGTCCCCGGCCTGCCACTGGCTGACGGCGATGAGCCGTTCAACGACTCCCCGCAGCTGGGCGGCAGTGACCGCCGTCGCGTCGTCCACCAGTCCCAGCCGGACCGCGTCCAGGATCGCAGTCCAGGACGTGGCACCCGGCTCCAGGACGGCGACGAAGGAGTAGGGCCAGCCCGGAATGAACTGCGACGCCGTCTTCGCCCGGCCATAGACATGGCAAAACAACCGCTCGGCCGAGCACGGCGCGTCCGAACGAAGCCACGGCGACACATCGACCGCCAGGACCAGGCGCCCGCCGTCGAACCGCGGCAGCGACAGCCCGGCCAGCACTATCCGTAGCCGATCCACGTCGATCCGGCCGTGATTCAGACCGCCGTACATCGCTCCGTGCCCACGACGATGCTCGGGCAACAACGTCAAGTCCACCGGAGACTTCACCGCACCGTCCGCACACAACACCGCGTCTGCCAGCTCGAACAATGCATCCCGCCGAGCGGTCAGACACTCGTAGAACTCGCCCCGGAAGCGTGACGCTTCCGCAAGCGCTTCCCTCCGGACAGCACCAGGCAGCAGACTCACCTCACGGCCTTTGTCGTGATCACGTGCACTTTGGTCGGAGCACAGGATCAGACGAAGGCCGCCTCTGCGTTCGGCGAATCCACACGTGAGCGACTCAGTTCGAGGCACCGTTCGAGGCCGGAAGATAAAAAACAAGCTGAGGGCGTGTTTCCAAGCCCCGGTTCTGATCTGAACCCGCTGTCGCAGATCGTCCATGAGTTCCCCAGCGCCGCGACGACGTCGAGCAGCCGACCTGCGGGCTCGTCCTCGCTCCGGAGTTGCCCAAGCGTCATGACGTCCCGGGCCCGGTGGCGGTGGGTTGCTGGAGGCGCGTCGTCGATTGCTCGCCCCGGTCGTGGCCGAACAGGCGGAGCCCTATGCCACTTCGAGCAGGCGGTCGAGGCGGTCGCGGTGCGCCGGGGTCATGGCGAGACGCTCCGCAGCGAGGTTCTCCTCCAGGTGATCGATCCGGGCAGTGCCAGGGATCGGGAGGATGACGGGTGAGTGGTCGAGGAGCCAGGCGAGGGCGATCTGCGTGGGGGTGGCGTCGAGTTCGGTCGCCACGGAGGCGACCTCGGCCTTCGCACCTGACGTGCCCCAGGCGACGGGTCGCCACGGCAGGAACGCGATTCCTGCCGCTTCGCAGGCCGCGAGCACGGGCTCGTGTTCGCGGTCGAGCAGGTTGTACCGGTTCTGCACGCTCGCGATGTCGACGATCTCCCGGGCCCGGTTCAGCTCGTCGACGGTGACCTCGGACAGTCCGATCCGGCCGATCTTGCCCTCGGCCCGCAGGTCCCGCAGCGTGCCGACCTGGTCGGCGAGCGGTGTTTCGGGGTCGATGCGGTGCAGTTGGAGAAGCTCGATCCGCTCGACCCGCAGTCGGCGGAGCGCCTGCTCGACCTGCTCCCGCAGCACGGCCGGCCGCCCGTCGAGCCTCCACTCGCCCGAGGGGCCCGATCGGGCGACGCCGACCTTGGTGGTGATCAGCAGTCCGTCCGGGTAGGGGTGCAGGGCCTCGGCCAGGAGTTCCTCACTGGCTCCCCCGCCATAGAGGTACGCGGTGTCGATCAGCGTGACACCCAGTTCGACGGCCCGCCGGGCGACCGCGAGAGAGGTCTCGCGGTCCGGGCCCGGTTCCGTCGGCAAGTGCATGGCCCCGAACCCCAGCCGCCGTACTTCCAGGTCCCCGCCGATGCAAAACGCGGTCGATGTCACGTGCCGCCCTCCCCCTCGCTCAAACGGCAACGCTAACAGCGCAGTTGGCCACGGCGAGCGTCCATCGGCAAGGAACGGCCACCGATCAGAACGGCGGCTGCCTGGTCGACGACGGGCTCGGTCCAGAAGCACGCGCCGGGTCGGCCCTCGGGGTGACCCGGTCGAGGAGGGCGGAGGCCGACGGTGGCGCCGGGGCGCGGACGGGCCCCGGGGCGCGGACGACCCCGGGCGCGCGGACGGCCCGGGCGCGAGAGGGGCCCGGGAGCGCGGACGGCCCGGGCGCGAGAGGGGCCGTCGGGCAGGGCGCGGGGGCCCGCCCCGGGAGGCGGGCCCCCGGCGGCGGGCCCGGTCAGGCCAGGGACCAGGCGATCCCGTCCAGGATGTCGTGTTCGCTCACCACGACCTCGGGGGCGTCGATGTGCTCCATGATCTCGCGCAGGACCAGGGCGCCGGAGACGATGACGTCGACCCGGCCCGGGTGCATGACGGGGATCGCGGCGCGCTCCTCGTGGGTCATGGCCAGCAGCCGGTCGGTGACCTCGGCGACCTGCCCGTAGGGGATGCGGGAGCGGTGGATGGCCGCCGAGTCGTACTCCTCCAGGCCCAGCGCGATCGCGGCGACCGTGGTGACGGAGCCGGCGAGGCCGACGAGGGTGTGCGCCTCGCGGACGGGGACGGTCTCCTCGGCCAGGGCGATCGCGGCGCGCACGTCGGCGCGGATCGCGGCCACCTCGTCCTCGCCGGGCGGGTCGTGGCGGACGTGGCGCTCCGTCAGGCGCACGCAGCCGATGTCCACCGACCGGGCCGCCTCGACGTGCGCGGAGCCGACGACGAACTCGGTGGAGCCGCCGCCGATGTCCACCACCAGGTACCGGTCGGTGCCCTCCAGTTCGCGGGTCGCCCCGGTGAAGGAGAACTCGGCCTCCTGGTCGCCGGTGATGACCTCCGGCTCGACCCCGAGGATGTCCAGGACGCCCCGCACGAAGTCCTCGCGGTTCTCGGCGTCGCGGGAGGCGGAGGTCGCCACGAAGCGGACCTTCTCGGCGCCCAGCTCCCCGATGGCGGCGGCGTACTCGCGGCACGCCGCGAACGTCCGCTCCAGCGCCTCCGGGGCCAGCCGGCCCGTGCGGTCCACGCCCTGGCCGAGGCGGACGATGGTCATCCGCCGGTCCAGGTCGACGAGGGTGCCCGCGTCGGGGTCGACGTCCGCCACGAGGAGGCGGATGGAGTTCGTGCCGCAGTCGATGGCCGCCACCCGGGTCACTTCTTCTCCTCCTCGTCGTCGATCGGCTTGAAGGCGAAGTGGCCGTCCGCGTCACCCTCGACGGTCCAACCGTCCTCCTCCTTCGGGGCCACGCACGGCGTGACGCAGGGGCCCTTCGCCCACCACTCCGGGAGCATCGCCAGCGCCTCGTCGCCCAGCGGGTTCACGCCCGGCCCGGCGACCAGGGAGTGGGCGACCAGGACGTGCAGGCACTTCACGCGGTCCGGCATGCCGCCGGCGCTGGGGAAGCCGGTGAGGACCTCGATGGCGTCGCGGCGGGCGATGTAGTCCTCGTGCGCGGCCCGGTAGGCGGCGGCCAGCTCGGGGTCGGTGCCGAGGCGCTCGGTCATCTCCTTCATGACGCCGTTCGCCTCCAGCGTGCCGATCGCGGAGTTCGCGCGGGGGCACGTGAGGTAGTACGTCGTCGGGAACGGCGTGCCGTCGGGGAGCCGGGGCGCGGTCTCGACGACGTCGGGCTCGCCGCACGGGCAGCGGTGCGCGATGGCCCGCAGGCCGCGCGGCGGGCGGCCGAGCTGTTCCTTGAAGGCCGCGACGTCGGCCTCGGTCGGCTCGGTGCGTTCGGTCTGCGGAGGGGGCGTTTCCATGCCTGCCTTGATCCTGCTCGGTCCTGGTGGGGCGCGGGACCGCCGGGGGCGGCCCAGCGGCTATCGGTTCTGCTGGTCGGCGCGGTCCACGCCGTCCCAGACGCTGGAGTACCAGGGCCGGCCGGTGCCGCCCTGGTCGGTGCGGTGCCGCCGGGCCGCCCCGGGGTCGTTCATCGTGAAGGCGGTCTCGCCGGGCATCACGTAGTGGAGGTGCTGGCGGGCGAGCCGCTTGACGTAGGCGTCGTCCTGGAGGCGGGCCTTCTCGTCGCGCAGCCGTTCGACGCGGGCGGCGGCCTCCTCGGCCAGCCGCTCCTGCTCGGCGATCTCGCCGCGCTGCGACACGTACTGGCGCATCGGGTAGGCGAGGGCGACGACCATGGTGCAGACGACGAGGGCGAGGAAGGCGGCCCGGCCGGTGAGCCGGGAGCGGCGCGCCTGGCGGCGGCTCTGGGAACGGTAGACGCGGGCGGCGGTCTGCTCGCCGAGCAGCCGCAGCCTCGTCGCGGTCGAGAACCGGTCCCGGTCCTGGCCCATCGGCTCGCCCCTCCTCACGTACGACGTCCCCGGACACGGTACGGGACCGTGGCCGGGGACGTACGCAACCGGGGGCGACGAGGCGCCGGCCCCCGCTCGTTCAGTCGTTCGCGGGGCGGAACCGCGGGAACGCGCTGCGGCCGGCGTACACCGCGGCGTCGTCGAGGATCTCCTCGATGCGCAGGAGCTGGTTGTACTTGGCGACGCGCTCGGAGCGGGCCGGGGCGCCGGTCTTGATCTGGCCGCAGTTGGTGGCGACGGCCAGGTCGGCGATGGTGACGTCCTCGGTCTCGCCGGAGCGGTGGGACATCATGCACTTGAAGCCGTTGCGCTGGGCCAGCTCGACGGCGTCCAGGGTCTCCGTGAGGGAGCCGATCTGGTTGACCTTGACGAGCAGGGCGTTGGCGGCGCCCTCCTCGATGCCGCGGGCCAGGCGCTCCGGGTTGGTGACGAACAGGTCGTCGCCGACGAGCTGGACCTTCGAGCCGAGCTTCTCGGTGATGGTCTTCCAGCCGTCCCAGTCGTCCTCGAACAGCGGGTCCTCGATGGAGACGAGCGGGTACGAGGCGACGAGCTCCTCGTAGTACTCGGTCATCTCGGCGGCCGTGCGGGACTTGCCCTCGAAGGCGTACGCGCCGTCCTTGTAGAACTCGGACGCCGCGACGTCCAGGGCGAGCGCGATGTCCTTGCCCGGGGTGTAGCCGGCCTGCTTGATCGCCTCCAGGATGAGGTCGAGGGCGGCGCGGTTGGACTCCAGGTTCGGGGCGAAGCCGCCCTCGTCGCCGAGGCCGGTGGACAGGCCCTTGTCCTTCAGGACCTTCTTCAGGGTGTGGTAGACCTCGGTGCCCCAGCGCAGGGCCTCGGAGAAGGACTCCGCGCCGATCGGGGCGATCATGAACTCCTGGATGTCCACGTTGGAGTCGGCGTGCGAGCCGCCGTTCAGGATGTTCATCATCGGCACCGGCAGCAGGTGCGCGTTCGGGCCGCCCAGGTAGCGGAAGAGCGGCAGGTCGGACGCCTCGGAGGCGGCGTGCGCCACGGCGAGGGAGACGCCGAGGATGGCGTTGGCGCCGAGGGAGGACTTGTCCGGGGTGGCGTCCAGGTCGAACATCGCCTGGTCGATCAGCCGCTGCTCGGTGGCGTCGTAGCCGACGAGCTCCGGGCCGATCTGCTCGATGACGGCGAGCACGGCCTTCTCGACACCCTTGCCGAGGTAGCGGTCCTTGTCACCGTCGCGGAGCTCGAGGGCCTCGAACGCACCGGTGGAGGCACCGGACGGGACGGCAGCACGGCCGGTGCTGCCGTCGTCGAGGCCGACCTCGACCTCGACCGTGGGGTTGCCTCGGGAGTCCAGGATTTCCCGGGCTACGACGACGTCGATGGACGGCACGAGCATCTCCTTCTGGGATGTGACGCATGGAGTGCAGGATCTTTGGCCTTGCGGCAAGAGCCTAACCGCCCCGGAGGGCCGGGGCCCGCGACCGCCCGCCCGCTGGGACGAAAAAGGGCACGAAGCGGTGGATTACGGGGTGAACGGCCGCCACTCCTACTGGACGGTAACCACCTTGAGCGCCCCCGTTCTCATCCGTCCTGGATCGGTTTGCCCCGAAACGGGGAGGCCCCGGCTCGCCGCGTACGGGGGATGCGCGACGAGCCGGGGCCGGCTCGGGGGGAGCGGCCGGCCGGGTGGGTCCGGCCGGACCGCCTCCGGGTCAGCTCAGGTGGAGCTGCTGGCCCGGGTAGATGAGGTCGGCGTCGTCGACGATGTCCTCGTTCAGGTCGAACAGCTTCTTCCAGCCGCCCTTGACGCCCTCGGCCGTGGCGATGGAGCTGAGCGTGTCGCCGGCCTTGACCTCGTACTCGCCGTCGCCCTTCTCGACCTTCTCGCCGGTCGGGGTGGTGACGGTCTCGGCCTTGGCCTTGGGGGCCGCCGCCTTGGGCTGGGCCGGCTTGGGCGCGGTGCGCTGCTCGCTGCGCGTGGTGGGCTCCTCGGCGGTGCGCTCGGCGGCGGCGCCGCCACCGTACGGCGCGTTGGACAGGCCGACGCCGCAGACCGGCCAGGCGCCCTTGCCCTGGCCCGCAAGGACCTTCTCGGCGATCTCTATCTGCTGGGCCTTGCTGGCCCGGTCGGCGGTGGAGGCGTACTGCGTGCCGCCGTACGCGGCCCACGTGGAGGCCGAGAACTGCAGGCCGCCGTAGTAGCCGTTGCCGGTGTTGATGGACCAGTTGCCGCCGGACTCGCACTGCGCGACGCGGTCCCACTCGGAGGCGGTCGCGGCGCTGGCGGACGTGGCGCCCATCAGCGGGGCGGCGACGGCCACGCCGGTGATGCCGGCGAACGCGACGAGACGGACGGCCTTGGACGGGCGACGGTGCTTTCCCTTGCCGGAATTCAGCATGGCGGATCTCCTCACCGACGCCTGCGAGGTGAGCTGTCGGGTTCGGGCCTGGTGAGTGCCCGGCCGCGCGTTGGGCGCGCGGCTTCACCCCGAGCCGGTTCCGGTCGTCTCTCAACGGCCGGGCCCGGCACTTACCTTGGGTCCCCCGCTCCTGCCTACGGCGCTGGAAGCGTCGACTGTTCCCGTCGCCCGGCGGCAGGATTCGGCGTTACCGGTCGGACGGGGCCCGCGGTGGCGAGCGGTATCGACGGTAAGCACAGACCCGCCCCAAGTTCAAAGGGGGACATCCGGGTCAATCCGCCCCTACGCGCCTGCCTCTTGCGGGCGTTTGCGCAGGTAGGGGCGGAGACGGACGGATCGGGCGGCGCAGGGGCGCGAGTTGGGGCAAAGAGACTCTTGTCTCACTTCCGAGAAACGGACATTCGGCCCGTAACTATCCCTCGTTCACGCCCAGATCGAGGCTCTGGCCAGGGAGGATGAGGTCGGGGTCGGTACCCACGGTCTCGCGGTTCGCGTCGTAGAGCGCCGGCCAGCCGCCGGCCAGCTCGTGGGTGTCCGCGATGGCCCACAGGTTGTCGCCGGGCTGGACGGTGTACGTGCCGTCCGCGGCGAGGCCCTCCGCCGTACGTGCCGTTCCGTCACCCCGCGAGGTGTGTCTACCGTTTTCACGCCCACTGACCGTATTGTCGGATTCAACGGACTCGCCGGACCCGCCGGATTCGCCGGACTCATCGGTGGCGCCCGGAACCGTCGGAGCGGTCGCGGCCTCCTCCTTGGCCGGCTCGCCGCGGTGCCTGCCCGTGCCGGAGGCGGAGCCGCCCGTGCCGCCGTCGGCCGCGGGCGCGTCACCGGAGGCGGCGGGGTCCGCGGGGTCGTCGGAGGGCGTGGCCGTCGCGTCCGGGGCGGCGGGGGCGGTGGTCTTCCCGCCGCCCTCGGCCGTGCCGGAGGGGGTCGTGGCGCCCTCGGTGGCGGCCTTCGCCGGCGCGGCGGGCTCCTTCGACGCCCCGGCGTCCGCACCGGTGCCCGCGGACGGCTCCGGCGTGGCGCCCGGGCCGGTCTCCGCCGGGGCGGGGTCGCCCGCGCCGGCCAGGCCCGCGATGGGCGCGCAGGTCTCCCACGCGGCGGAGCCCCGCGCGGCGAAGACCTTCTCCGCGACGGCGATCTGCTGGGAGCGGCTGGCGAGGTCGGCGCGCGGCGCGTACGCCGTGCCTCCGTACGCCTGCCAGGTCTCCTGCGAGAACTGGAGGCCGCCGTAGTAGCCGTTGCCGAGGTCGGCGCTCCACATGCCGCCGGTCTCGCACTCGGCGACCCGGTCCCAGGTGGCGGCGTCGGCGGCGGACGCGGTGCCCGCGCCGAGCAGCGGCAGGGCGATCGCCGATCCGGTCACCCCCGCGGCGACGACGAGGGCGGGAGCCTGACGGGGTCGACGGTGTCGTCCGTTCCCGGAGCGCATGCGTTGGACCTTTCGCGTGACTGCTGAGGTGACGGTGAACGTAGCGGCATTCGAACGCCAGTCACAAGTCGATGCAGGGGAGATTACGCGAACATCACAGAGCTGATGGTTCGTCAGATCCTTTCGGGGGTGAACTCCACCGGGAGGGTCCGCAGCCCGCGCATGATGAGCCCGCCGCGCCACCGCAGTTCGTCCGGATCGACGGCGAGGCGCAGGTCGGGCAGGCGCGTCAGCAGCGTGGCCAGCGCGGCCTGCCCCTCCAGCCGGGCGAGCGGCGCGCCCAGGCAGTAGTGGATGCCGTGCCCGTACCCGAGGTGCTGGTTGTCGGTCCGCCCGAGGTCCAGGGTGTCCGGGGCGTCGAACCGCTCCGGGTCCCGGTCGGCCGCGGCGAGGACGACGAGGACGGGGTCGCCGGGCTCGATCCGCTGCCCGCCGAGGACGAGCGGCTCCGTCGCGTAACGCCAGGTCGCCAGCTCGACCGGCCCGTCGTAGCGCAGCAGTTCCTCCACGGCCGTGGCGAGCAGCCCCGACTCGCCCGCGGCGAGGGACCGCTGGAGGCGGGCACGCTCGCCGGGGTTGCGGAGCAGGGCGTACGTGCCGTTGCCGATGAGGTTGACGGTCGTCTCGAAGCCCGCGAACAGGAGGATGAAGGCCATCGCGGCGGCCTCGTTCCCGGTGAGGTGCTCGCCGTGGTCGGAGGCGCGGATGAGGCCGGAGATCAGGTCGTCGCCGAGGTCCTCCCGCTTCCGCTCGATCAGGTCGACGAGGTACGCCCGCATCCGCTTCACGGCCCGCGCGACACCGCCGCGCGGGCTCTCCCGCCGCCCGCCCCCCTCGGACGAGGACGCCGCCCGGCCGCCGTGCCGGATCATCTGCCCGGCCCAGTCCCGGAAGTCGTCCTGGTCCTCGGCGGGCACACCGAGCATGTCGCAAATGGCGTAGATGGGGAGGGGGAAGGCGAACTCGTGGATGAGGTCGGCCTCCCCCCGCGCGGCGAAGCCGTCGATCAGGCGGTCCGTCAGCTCCTGCACGCGGGGGGCGAACTCCGCGACCCGGCGCGGGGTGAACGCCTTCGACACGAGCCGGCGCAGCCTCGTGTGGTCCGGCGGGTCGATGTTGAGCAGGTGCGTCATCAGCTCGGCCTTGCGCTCCCCCGGGATGCCCGTCTTGCCCTTGGCGTGCGCGGGCCCGCCGTGGTGCGCGGGGTCCTTGCTGAGCCGCTGGTCGGCGAGGGCCTGCCGGGCGTCGGCGTACCGGGTGACCAGCCACGCCTCGACGCCGCTGGGCAGCCGGGTCCGGTGCACGGGCGCGTGCTCCCGCAGCCAGGCGTACGCCGGGTACGGGTCGGTGGCGAACTCCCAGGTGAAGAGTTCGGGGGGCGCGGCGGGGTCGTGGGCGGCGTTCACCCCACGACGGTATCCGCCCCGCCGCCGAGGTCCTCCGCGGCACCCGGGTGCCCGGCGTCGGCGGCCTTGCGCATCCAGGCGGCGGCCTCGTCCTTCCGGCCCTCCTTCTCCAGGAGGCGGGCGAGGAGGAAGGCGCCGTAGGGGTCGCCGAGCTCGAAGCCCTTCTCGTACCAGGTTCGGGCCTGGTCCCGGTCGCCCCTGCCCTCCAGGAAGGCGCCCAGGTGGGTCGCGTCCATGGGGTGCCAGGAGAACTCCCGCAGGTACTCCTCCGTCCCCTCCGGCGTGACCGGATCGTGCCGCGCCAGGTGCCCCTCCCTGCGGGTGTCACCTGCGTCGGCCGCGCGGCGGAAGAAGATCTCCGCGAGCAGCGAGTCGCCCCGGTACAGGTGGTACGCGCCGAGGCTGCCCGCGACCTCCGCGTACTCGGCCTCGAACGCGTCCACGTAGTGCTTGAGGGCGCCCTGGTCGTCGCCCAGGCCGAACAGCAGGTCGCCCAGGTGGTGCGCCGCTTCCGGGTCCCCCTCGTCCGCACCCTTGCGGAGCCACCCCATCGCCCGGTCCCGCAGCAGCGTCCCCAGGAGGGTCGCCGCTCCGGCGGCACCCGCCTCGGCGGCCCGTTCCAGGTAGGGCTCCGCCGCGCGGGCCTCGCCCCGGTCGGCCAGCACCCGGCCCAGCTCGGCCATCGCGCCCGGGTGCCCGGCGTCGGCGGCCCCGCGCAGCCAGTCCTCGTCGTGGAGGAGCTGTGCCAGGCGGTACATCGCCTCCCGGTCGTCCGCCTTCGCCCACGCCCGGAAGTGCTGCAGGGCCCGTACGGAGACGGCCTGCCGGTCGTGGGCGAGGGCCAGGTCCCACACCTCGTACGGGACGCGCGGCAGCCCCTTGGTCACCAGGGCCTCCCCGATCAAGGAGCCGTACGCGGCCAGCTCCGCCGTGCCCGGCGCCTCCACGAGCAGGCCCGTCACGCCGAGGCGCGGCCGGGTCGCCCAGGCGAGGGCCGCGTCGAACGCCTCGGCGTGCTTGGGGGCGTACGTCTCGTACACGGCCCGGACCACGTCGCGCGGCAGCGGCCCGGTGAGTCCGCAGCGGGCCAGGTCGAGGGCGGCGCGGACCAGCTGGTGGCCGGACCGGTTCCCGGAGGGGCGCCCGGCCCGCCGCCACTCCTCCCACAGCTCGGGCCCGACCGCCAGGTACTCGGTCACGCTCCGGTCGCCGCGCCAGGTGTACGCACCTTGGAGGTGCGCGTCCCGCGCGCCCTTCAGACGGGCCAGCTCGGCGGCGCTCCATTCGAGGTCCAGTTCGACGGTCCGGGCGCGGCCGAGGAGGCGCCCGGACGTCAGGGAGCCGAAGCGGTACTCGTCGTAGGCGGCGTCGGACATCGTGGCGACGACCGGCACGCCCATCGCCATGAAGCGGGACAGCAGCGCGGCGTCGAGGCCCCGGTCGGCGTCCAGGTAGCGCTCCAGGTCGTCCAGCCACAGCACGCAGTCGTTGTCCCGGGCGCGGATCCACCCGGGCAGCGTCCGCAGGTCCGCGCCGGGCAGCGGGACGCACACCTCGGTGCCGGGGGCGAACCGGCGCAGGTGCGCCCACGCGGTCGTCGTCTTCCCGGACAGCCGCTCCCCCGTGATCACCAGGAAGCCGCACTCCCCCGCCCCGGCCAGGTCCGCGTCGCGGTCCCGGGGGACGTACGGCCCCTCGTGCCGGGTGCCGAGGGCGAGCGGATCGGCCGTCGCCGCTTCCCACCAGAGGGCCGGGTCGTCGGGTGCTTCCGCGCCGTACTGGACGCTACCGATGTACCCCGCCTGGACGAGGTGGGCGGCGGTGCCGCCGGAGACGGTGTTCCGGGTGGGGGCGGCGGGGGCGTCCCCGGCCGGGGGTGCCTCGTCGGCGGGGCGGCGCACGTCGCGACGGAGGTCGCGGGCGCGTTCCGAGGTGACCTCCCTCACGAAGGAGCACAGCTCGGCCAGGGTCCGCGGGTCGCGGGTGGCCGCCCAGCGCAGCCAGTGCTCGGCCTCGGCGCGGACCACGTGGGGGCCGCCGTCCACCCGTGCGCGGGCGGCCCGGTCGTTGGCCACCAGCTGGCCGAAGCCGCGGGCGGCCGGCTTGTCGAACGCCTTCAGCCGCTCGATCAGCTCCCCGTGCCTCTCCGACCGGACCGCGCGGAGCACGGTGGTGACGGTCGCGTCCCGCGTCTGGTCCCCGCCCACCGGCCCTCCCCAACTCCCAAGCCCTGCCGGGCCGGAGGGCCACGTTACCCAGCCGGGCCGTCACCCGGCCGGGTGACCCTCCGCCGCGCGGATCGCGTCGCGGTACGCGCGGGCCGCCGCCCGCAGCGCGGCCTCCGGGTCCACGCCGTCCGCCTCCGCGCGGGCCGCCAGCTCCAACAGCGCGTAGCCGACGCCCTCCCCGGACGGCGGCTCGACGTCCAGGCCGGCGTTGCGGACCCGGCTCGCGAGCTTCGCCGCCAGGGCGAGGCCCGGCTGCCCCAGGGGGACGCCGTCCGTGACGGAGGCGCGCCGCTTCTCGACGGCCTTGGTGCGCAGCCAGTGCTCCTTGACCTGCTCGGGCGTCTCGGCGGTCTCCTCGCCGAAGACGTGCGGGTGGCGGTGGACGAGCTTCTCGACCAGGCCGCCCGCCACGTCGTCGAGGGAGAACGGCTCCTCCTCGGCCTCCTCGGCGATCCGGGCGTGGAAGACGACCTGGAGGAGGACGTCGCCCAGCTCCTCGCGCAGCTCCTCGCGGTCGCCGTCCTCGATCGCCTCGACCAGCTCGTACGCCTCCTCGATGGCGTACTTGGCGAGGCCCCGGTGGGTCTGGCGGGACGACCAGGGGCACTCGCGGCGGATGCGGTCCATCACCTCGACGAGGTCGAGGAGGCGGGCGCCCGGCAGGTCGTACGAACCGGGGAGCAGCTCCAGGTCGGGCATGGCGACGCGGCCGGAGCCGGCCAGGCGGGCCAGGCCGTCGGTGAGGTCCCGGTCGCCCTCGCCGGTGGCGAGGACGACGACCGTGCGGTCCCCGGCGCACGCGTCGACGAGCTCCCGCGCCGTGGGCGCCGCGGTCTCGACGGCGACCCCCGCCTCGCGGAGGTACGGGAGCTGCGGGTGGTCCGGGTCGGGACACAGCACCGCGTCGGCGGCGTGCAGGGTCTGCCACGCCGGCCAGGACAGCACGCCGGGGGCCACCCGGTGGCTGGTGGTGAGGAGGACGAGGCGGCCGGTGCCGGGGGTGTCTGCGGCTTGAGCGTTCACCCTTCGAACCTACCGCCCCGGCCCTACGCCCCCGTCGGGGCCGCCCCCGGGTCCTGGGTGACCTGGCGGAGCCAGGGGGCCTGGTAGCGGCCGAGCTGGATCTTCTCGTGGTCCCAGGTGCCGTACCGGGGGTTCACGTCGATGCCGAGCTCCTCGGAGGCGGCGCCGAACAGGTCGGTGAGCTTCTTCTGGCCCTCGGGGGAGCCCGTCACGCCGTGCTTCTCAGCGATCTTGTTCATGAGGATGTTGCGCCGGACGACCCCGTCGATCTCGCCGGGCGCGGTGCCCTGCTGCTGGAGCAGCATCGCGGCGAGCTGCCCGTCCCCGCCGTACTGGCGGGCGGCGTCGCGCCGGGTCTGCTGGACCTCCTTGCGGCTGACCGTGATCCCGGCGTCGGCGGCGACCTTCTCCACCAGCCGGTCGAAGATCATCCCGTTGAGCTTCTCGCGGCTCAGGTCGCCCGTGGCGCGGATCAGCTGGTCGGCCTGGGGCGAGGCCTCCTGCGCCGAGCGGACGTCCCGGACCTGCGCCTGGAGCGCGGCCGTCTCGATGCGGTCCCCGCCCACGACGGCCGCCGCGCCCGGGTGGGCGTCGCTGCCGCAGGCGGTGAGGAGGGGGGCCGCGACGAGGAGGGCGGCGGACACGGAGAGCGCGGTGCGACGGCGGCGGTGCAAAGGGGCCTCCCGGCGTGGGTCGTACGTCAGAGTCAACGACCTTGCGGTGATCGATGGTAAGCAGTGGATGTGGCCCGGGCCACTACTTCGGAGCCACTTCTGCCAACGAGTCACGGTCCTTGGGGTTCTCGGGCCGCAGCATGATCGTCCGGGAGACGACGAACGTGACGGGGACGGCCGCCGCCGCGGCGAGCAGCGGCGCGTACCGGCTGGACAGGCCCGCCACGCCGACCAGCAGCCAGACGCCGGCGGTGGTGATCACGAAGTTCGCGGCGTTGGTGAGGGGGAACAGCAGGAACTTCCGCCAGGTGGGGCGGGTGCGGTAGGTGAAGTGGCTGTTGAGGAAGAACGAGCCGGTCATCGACAGCAGGAACGCGACGACGTGCGCGGCCACGTACGGCAGGCCGCACGCCAGGAACAGCAGGTAGCAGCCGTAGTACGTGCCGGTGTTCACCACCCCCACCAGGGCGAACCTGACGATCTGGCCGCTGACGCCGGTCATCTTCGGCTGAACTCCCCCGGGGACGGCTCGGTGCTCGGCACGCCCGTGTTCGCCGCCTTCACCAGGAAGTGCGGGCGCCGCTTCACCTCGTAGTAGATACGGCCCACATACTCCCCGATCAGGCCGAGCATCACCATCTGGACACCGGCGAGCGCGGTGACGGCGACCAGGAGGGTGACGTACCCGGGGGTGTCGACGCCGTTGAGGAGGGCGTCGCCGACGATCCACGCCGCGTAGAGAAAGGCCGTGGAGAGCAGGAGGAAACCCAGGTAGAGGGCGGCGCGGAGCGGTTTGTCGTTGAAGGAGAGCAGACCGTCGAGCCCGTAGTTGAGGAGTTTGCGGAACGTCCATTTCGAGCGGCCCTGTTCGCGCGTCTCGTTCTGGTACTCGAACGTCGTGGTGGGGAATCCGATCCAGGCGAAGATCCCTTTCGAGAAGCGGTTGTACTCGGTGAGTTCCAGCACCGCGTCGACGGCCCGGCGGGACAGCAGCCGGAAGTCCCCGACGCCGTCGAGCAGCTCCACGTCGACGAGCCGGTTGACCACCCGGTAGTAGGCGCGGGCGAGCAGGGTGCGCGTGACGCGGTCGCCCTCGCGGGTGCGGCGGGCGACGACCTGGTCGTAGCCGTCGGCGTGCAGGTCCAGCATGCGGCCGACGAGCCGCGGCGGGTGCTGGAGGTCGGCGTCCATGAGGACCACCGCGTCACCGGTGGCGTGGCGGAGCCCGGCGAGCATGGCGGCCTCCTTGCCGAAGTTCCGGCTGAAGGAGACGTACCGGACGCGGGGGTCGGCGGCGGCCCGCTCCTGGAGGAGTTCCAGCGTGCGGTCGCGGCTCCCGTCGTCCACGTAGACGAGTTCGAAGTCCGCCGCGAGGCGGCCCAGTTCCTCCGTCACGTGCGCGTGGAACCGGGCGATGATCTCCTCTTCGTCGAAGCAGGGCACCACTATCGAGATCAGCACGGCGTCCACGGAAACGGCCGCGCGTGTCGGGTGCGGACCCCTTCCGTGGCGGGCAGGCGGCGATTGGATGAACTCGCTTTCGCCGCCCGGGAATTCCCGCTTTCCCGGTGTCATATTCGGGGCGTGGCCGAGTCCCGTACCCCTCCGTCCGCTCCGCGCGCCTGCGGCGCGGCCGCGCTGCTCGCCGTACTCGCCGTCTGCGCCGGTGACGCCGCCGCCCGGACCTTCCCCTTCGGGCCGCGCACGCGCGCCGTCAACGACCTCGGCAACCAGTTCGTGCCGTTCCACGCCCACCTGTGGGACCTGCTGCACGGGCGGGTCGGGGGCGGGCCGCTGAACTGGCGGTCGGGGTACGGGACCAGTCTGCTGCCCGACCTGGGCACCTATCTGACCAGCCCGTTCGCCCTGCTCGTCGGGGTGTTCCCGCGGGACCGGATCGACCTGGCCGTGTACGTGGTGACGGTGCTGAAGCTCGGCGCGGCGGCCGCCGCCATGGCGCTGGCGCTGCTGCGGCAGCGGCGGGGCAGCCGGTGGGGGGCGGCCGTGCTGGGCGCCGCGTACGCGCTGTGCGGCTGGGCGGTGGTGGAGGCCGCGTACAACCCGATGTGGCTGGACGGGCTGATCGCCTTCCCGCTGCTGTGCCTGGTCGCCGCGTGGGTGCGGGAGGGGCGGCGGCCGGTGCTGGGGCCCGTGGTGGTCGCCGTGTGCTGGGCGGCCAACTTCTACACCGCGTACATGGCGACGCTCGGCGCGGCGCTGGTGCTGCTCGCGCGGGGCGGGGCGCGGCCCCGGGTGCTGGGGCGGGCGGTGGCGACGGTGGGGCTGGGGGTCGGGCTCGCCGCGCCCGTGCTGGTGCCGGTGTTCCTGGGGTCGCGGCACGCCTACCCGGGGTGGACGCGCCACTTCGACGCGGCCCCGTGGGCGGACGTGGCGGCGCGGGTGCTGCCGGCGACGTACAGCTTCTTCACGCCGGCCCTGTTCCTGGGGGCGGGGGCGCTGCTGCCGGCCGCCGTGCTGCCGTTCCACCGGGGGGTGGCCCGGCGGGAGCGGCTGGTGTGGAGCGGGCTGGTGGCGGGGGTGCTGCTGTCCGCGCAGTGGGAGCCGACCCATCTGGTGTGGCACGTCTTCGCCACGCCGAACGGCAGCCCGTACCGGCAGACGTTCGTCCTGGCGGGGGTCGTGGTGATGGCCGCGTGGACGGCGGTGGCCGCGGGCCGGCCGGGGTGGCGGGCGCTGCTGGGCGGGGTGGGCGTGCTGGCCGCCGTGGCGGTGGCGGCGGCGGACAGCGCGCTGGTGACGGGCGCGGCGTACGCGCTGTTCGCGGGCGGGGTGGCCGCCGCCGCGGGGGCGGTCGTCCTGCTGGGGCGTGCAGGGCGTGCGGGACCTGCGGGGCCGTCGGTGCGGGGGCGGCGGGTGGTGCGGGCCGTGGGGGGCGCGCTGCTGGCGGGCGCCGTCGTCGTGCCGGCCGCGGCCACCACGGCGTACGCCGACCGGGAGCGGCCCGCGCGGCTCGACCACTACCCGGCGTGGGGCGGCGCGCACGACGCGCGGGCGGCGGCCGTGCGCGCCGTCGACGGCTGGCCCGCCTACCGGACCGACCCGGGGCGGCCCCAGCTCACCGGCAACGACCCGCTGTTGGTGGGCGGGCAGGGCGCCGCGTACTACAGCAGTCACACGCCACAGGTGTGGACGCGGACCCTGGCCGCGCTGGGCGGCGGCTGGACGTCGCACGGCCGCGGCCTGCAGAGCCTCGACAACCCGGTGACGGACGCCCTGTTCGCGGTGGGCGCGCGCTGGCGGGACGGGGTGCTGGTGCGGAACGGGGAGCGGCTGCCGCTGGTGACGGTACGGCCGGGGGCCGGTTCCGACGGGCGGGAACTGCGGTACGGGCCTTCCGCGTTCCGCAACCAGGAGCTGCTGCTCGGGTCACGCGTCTACGACCTCCCCGCGGACGGCGCGTGCCCGGTCGGCAGCGACGTCTTCGTCTGGGCGCCCGACTTCACCGGCACGGCGCGCCTGGGCGGTACGGGCCGGTCGGTCGAGCTGCGCGGCGGGCTGCCCAAGCGGCGGGCCGCCATGGCCCCGCTCGGCACGCAGCGCGCGGCCGGCGTGCGCGTGCAGTGGCGGGGGCGGGGCGCCGTGCCCGAGGGTTCCGTCGGCTGCCTCGACCGGGGGCGGCTGAGCGAGGCGGTGGCCCGGCTGCGGACGACCGCGGCGGTGGACGTGCGGGTGGACGGCGGCGGGGTGCGCGCCGTGCTCCCGCCGGGCGCGCACGGGGTGGCGGTCCTGGCGGCGCCCCGGATCGCCGGGTGGCGGTGCGGGGGGCGGCCGGCCGGGGAGTACCTGGGCCTGGTCGCCGTGGACGTCCCGAACGTCCCGGACGGGTCGCCGGTGAGCTGCGCGTTCCGCCCGCCGGGGCTGCGGGCCGGGACTGTGGTCGGGGCGGCGGCGCTGCTGGTGCTGGTGGGGGTGGTGGTGCGCCTCCGGCGCGCGCGTCGCCCGCACGCCACCGAGACTTCACCCGTGCACCACCGTGCCGTCTCCCGGGAACCGGCCGGTGCGGCGTAGCTTGCCCCGCATGCCCTCCCTTCTGAGAAATCCGCTGACGCGGCGGCTGCTGCGGCCCGCCCTCTCCCTGGTCGAGCAGCGCGTGGAGCACCACGCGCGCGCCCTCCAGAAGGACTTGGACGCCCTGCACCACGAGGTGGCCGACCTGCGCCGGCAGAGCTACGGGCTCGGGCTGCTCCTCGACCACGCCGGCCGCGGCGCGCACCGGGTGCCGACGCCCACGCAGGTGGACCGGCTCGTCGGCGAGGTCCGCGCGGTGACCGGCGCGGCGGACGAGCGGGTGCGCGGGGAGGTCACCGTGGCGTACCGGCACCTCGTGGCGCTGGAGGCGCTGGGGGCCGGCGGGATCGGGGGGACGGTGGCCGACGTGTGCGGGCGGCTGGCGGCGGTCCCCCTCCTCGCGGTGGGTGCCGCCGCGGACGGTGCCGGGGGTGCCGCGGGCGGGGGCGCGGACGGCACCGGGGGCGCGGGCGGGGGCGTGGTGGAGGTGCTGGAGTCCGGTGCCCGGCACGGGCTGTTCGCGGCGGCGCTGTGCCGGATGCTGCGGCGGCAGGGGGTGGAGGCGCGGCTGACGCTCGTCGGCCCGCTGGACGGCGCGCCCGCCCGGGAGGAGGCCGTGCGGGACGACCTCGCGCTGGGCGGCGGGCGGCCGGACGGGGCGCGGCTGGTGCGCGGCCGGCTGGACGAGCCCCGGGTCCGCGAGCTGGTCGCGGACCGGCGGTACGGGGTGGTCCTCCTGGACGTCCCCCACGACGGGGTCCGCGCCCTGGCGGCGCCGGGCGCGGTGGTGGTGGCCCCGACCCCCGTCCCGGGGCCGGGTCCGGGCCTGCGGTCCCTGGGCGAGGTCGCGGACTCCGCGTACCACCGCGCGACCGCCTGACCGCCCGGCCGGGGCGCCGGGTCAGCGACCGCGCACCTGTTGCTGGTGGGTGAGCGCCCGGCGCAGCTCGCCCGCCAGCGGGTGGTACGGGCCGTACGTGCGCTCCGTGTCGTACAGCAGGTTCTGGAGCTGCTGGTACGCCCCGGAGTGGTCGCCCGTCGTGAGCAGCAGGTGCCCGATCCGGTGCCGGATGCCGAACGCCCGGCCCGGGTCGGCGCCGGGCTGCTGCCGGGCGCTCTCGTAGTACGGCAGGATCGCCCGGTACTCGGCGAGCGCCTCCGCCGCCTCGCCGAGCTGTTCCAGGCAGAGCGCCGCGTCGTGGCGGTACTGGAGGGTCTGCGGGTCGGCCGGGCCCGCCTCGGCGGCCCGGTCGGCGGCGAGGCGGCGCAGCTCGGGCAGGGCGCGCCGGTACTGGCCGTCGTCCATGAGGGTCGTCGCGTACTGCTTGCGCAGGACGCGGACGACGTGGGAGTGCTCGCCGTGCTCGGCGGCGGCGGCCGGGAGGATCGCGCCGAGGAGGTCGACGGCCTGGGTGATGCGGCCCTCCCCGAGGAGCCGCTTCACCTCGTCGACGGCGGCGGCCACGCCGGGCCGCCCGGCGACGGGCGCGCCGGTGGCCGCGGCGCCGGACGGCGGGGCGGTCGGGGGCGGCGGGACGTGGACGGCCGCGGCGGGCGCGGAGGCCCGCTCGGGCCAGGGCGCGAGGGGGCGCGTGAAGGGCCGGGTGGGGTCCATGGGCCCGGTCGGCCCCGTGCCGCGCGCCGGGAGGAGCGGGGCGAGCGCCTCGTACACCTCCTGCGCGCCGGAGGGCCGGTGCCCGGGGTCCTTGGCGAGGAGCCGCAGCACCAGGGCCTCCAGCGCCTCGGGGGTGTCGGGGCGGAGGTGCCTGATGGGCTGCGGGGGCTCGTAGAGGTGGCGGTGGAGGACGCCGAGGGCGGTGGAGCCGGCGAAGGGCACGTTCCCGCTGAGCAGTTCGTGGAGGACGACGCCGAGGGCGTACAGGTCGGTGTACGGGCCGACGGCGCCGCCCATGGCCTGTTCGGGCGCCATGTAGGCGGGGCTGCCGATGGGCGAGCCGGTGTGCGTGAGGCGCGTCGTGTCGGTGTCGAGGACGGAGGCGACCCCCAGGTCGAGGACGGTGACCGTGCCGTCGGGCTTCACCATCACGTTGCGCGGCTTCAGGTCGCGGTGGACGATCGGCACGGCGTGGACGGCGGCCAGCACCGCGCACAGTTGGGCGGCGACGGCAACGGCCCACTGCCACGGGTACGGCTCGTGCTCGGCGAGGTGGTCGGAGAGGTCGGCGCCCTCGACGTACTGCATGACGAGGTACAGGTCGTCGCCGTCGCTGCCGGCGTCGTGCACGGTGACCAGGCCGGGGTGGGCGACCTGGGCGGTGACCCGGCACTCGCGGACGAAGCGGCGGCGCATGTCCTCCGCGTCGGCGGCGGCGGCCATGTGGTCGGGGCGCAGCAGCTTGACGGCGACGCGCCGGTCGAGCCGCCGGTCGTACGCCGTCCAGACCTGGCCCATGCCGCCCTGGCCGATGACCGTGGCCAGCTCGTACCGGCCGGTGATGACCCGTCCGTTCACCGGCCGCCGTCTTCCTTCCGGAGGAGGTCGCTGAGCTCGTCCAGCTCGGCGCGGACCTGGTCGATGCGGGGCGCCGCGGGCGCACCGGCCCGCGGGGCGGCCGGGGGCCGGGGCGGGACCGCGGGCCCCGGCACGGCGTGCGGCTGCCCCCCGCCGTAGGGGGGCATCGCCGCGGGGGGCGTCCCCGTGTACGGGGTCTGCGGCGGCGGGTACCCGTGGCCGGACGCCGGGCCGAGGGGGAACGTCGTCGCGTACGGCGCGGCGGCCCGGGCGGCGGCCGGGCGGGCGGCGCGCCGGTCGTGGTGGCGGATGTCGGCGTACAGGAAGTACCCGGTGAACAGCGCGGCGTTCAGCAGGAGGCCGCCCACCGAGAGGTTGGCCCGCATGCTGTCCGTGTCCTCCGGGATGAAGACCAGGCACGTGACCGTGAGGACCACGGAGAGGCCGAACAGCCACCAGTCGCGGGGCCGTCGCGTCACCACCGCGAGGCGCAGGGGCGCCGCCCCCGTGAGGAAGCCCAGGCTCAGCAGCGGCAGCACGGCGAACAGGACGCGGAGCACGACGACGTGGGTCGGCGTACGACGCTGCGGTGGCACGGGGCCGGGGCCGTACATGGCTCCTCCAGGAGGCCGGGTGGGGGGAAGACGTCCGATACGGGGATGAGCGTATACAGCGACACGGACAACGGCCGCAGGGTTGTGCGGATCGGCCGTGCGGTTGCTCACGCCTCCAGCGTGCCGTCCGTCAGCCCGTCGTACATGCCGCGCACCAGCCGCTCCCCGAGGCGGCCCGCCTGGCGCAGGGCCTGCTCGAACTCGGCGAGAGCGCGGAACCGTTCGCCGTACCGGCGCTGCTCGGCGAGCGGCAGCCGGGGCAGTTGGAGGCGGCGCACGTCGAGGCGGGTGGCGGTGGAGGCGTAGCTGCTGGCCTGGCGCTGGTTGGCGGTGCCGCGCAGGAACCCGGCGAGGAACCAGGGGTCGAGGGCGGCCGGGTCGGGGCGCAGGAGGTGGAGGTTGCGCCCGAGGGCGGCGCCCGCGGTGGCCTCGTCGACGACGCGTGCGACGGGGCCGCCGCCGAGGACGGGGACGACGACGTCGCCGGTGCGCAGCAGGACGGGTTCCTCGCCGTCCGGGGGGCCTTCGGGAAGGGTGCCGCCGGGTCCCCGGCCGGTGAGGACGTCCTGCTCGGTCAGGACGCGGGGGCGGGCGGCGGGCGGGCCGTGGCCGGGGGCGGTGCCGGCGCCGCCGGCGTGGAGGCGGAGGGCGCCGGTGCGGGCGAGTTCGCCGACGGTGACGCCGGGCGGGCGGGCCGGTCCGGCGGGGGCGGGCGCCGGTTCGGTGCGGGTGATGCCGCCGGGCGGCGGGGCCAGCTCGGCGGTGCGGCGCAACTGGGCGGCGAGCCGGTCGGCCACGGTCGCCAGCTCGGCCGCGCCGCCGCTCGCCGCGGGGGGCGGCAGGTGGCGGGCGGGCGCGAGGTCCACGTCGTCGTCGAGGAGGTCGATGACGGGCAGGGAGCGGCTGGTGCCGGGGCGCTCGGGGGCGGTGCCGTGCCGCTCGAACGGCGTCCAGGCGTCGAGCACGGCGGTGTGGACGGCCTGCCAGTCGAGCCGGTCGCGGCCGGTCGCGCCGTGCGCGGACGCGTCGACGAGCAGCAGCTCGGGCGACGGGGCGGTGGCGCCGGGTCTGCGCAGCACCCACAGGTGGAGCGGGACGCCGTATGGGGGCGCGGCGCCGGCCGGGAGGGCGACGACCGCGCGGAGGGCGCCGCGGCGCAGCAGGTCGGCGCGGATGCGGCGGCCGGAGCGGCGGGACGCGGCGGCGGGCGGCATGAGCAGCACGGCCGTGCCGCCGGGGCGGAGCCGGGCGAGGGCGTGCTGCACCCAGGCGAGCTCGGACTCCGTGCGGGCGGGCAGCCCGTACTCCCAGCGGGGGTCGTAGGCGAGCTCCTCGTGGCCCCAGTTGCGCTCGTTGAACGGCGGGTGGCAGAGGACCGCGTCGGCGGCGAGGTGCGGGTGGGCGTCGGCGCGCAGCGCGTCGCCCGCGCGGGCGTGGACCTCGGCGCCGGTGTGCAGGGCGAGGTGGAGCGCGCCGAGGGCGGCCAGGTCGGGGTCGGCCTCCTGGGCGTACAGGGCGGCGGGGGCCTCGACGGCGCGGAGCAGGGCGCCCGTACCGCAGGCGGGGTCGAGGACCGTGGGGCGCTCGGCGCGGCCGGGCGGGGCGGCGAGGGCGGCCATGAGGGCGGCCGGGCCGGGCGGGGTGAGGGTGAACTGGCGGGGGTGGGCGTCGAGGTGACGGCCCAGCAGGAACTCGAAGGCGGCCGGGGCGCCGCCGCTCCCGGCGGCGAGTTCGACGGCGGCGCGCAGCAGCGGCACGGACGGGGCGAGCGCCTCGGCGGTGGGGGTGGGGACGGGACGATGGGGGCCCAGCCGGGCGGTGAGGGCGCCGTCGAGGACGGTGGGCAGCAGCTCGGCGAGGTGCTCGTCGGGCACCCGGGTCCCGGCGGGCCACAGGGCGGGCCGTTCGTGGACGAGGAGGAGGGCGCAGCCCGCGTGGACGAGGGCGGTGGCGGCGCCCCCGGGATGGCCGGCGACCTGCTGCCAGACCCTCTCCCGCAGGGGCACTTCGGCGAGTTTGCCCTGGGCGCGCAGCCAGCGCTCGACGTCGGCCAGTGCGAAGGACGGGCTGGTCTCGGTGCCCCCGACCGGCTTGGGGAAGTCGGCGTGGCGGCGGCGCCAGTTGCTGACGGCGGCCCGGCCGACCCCGGCGAGCCTGGCGATCTCGGCGGCGGTCACCTCTGGTGCATTCGTGTTCTCCGGCACGTGGCCGCTCCCTCCGTCCGCGATGTGCCCGCATCCTACGGCGAGTACACGATGACACTGTTTCACAGCGTGAGCAGGTAACGAGTAAAGAATGCTTGTTGACTGAGTTCACAAGCTCTGGTGTGATTGACGCATCGCTTCACGGGGCTGCGTCAAGCTCCGTCCCCGTCCCATGACTTCGCCCGGAGGGCATCCATGTCCCACCCCACGCAGCAGCCCCAGTACGGCGCGCCGCACCCCGCTCCGCCCGTCCCGGCCGCTCCGGCGCGCAACGGGCTGGGCACGGCCGCGCTGGTGCTCGGCATCATCGGCACGGTCTCCGGGTTCATCCCGCTGTTCTTCTGGCTCGCGGGGATCCTCGGTCTGCTGGCCCTGATCCTCGGCCTGGTCGGCCGGGGCCGCGCCAAGCGCGGCGAGGCCACCAACAAGGGCGTCACGACGGCCGGCGCGATCCTCGGCCTGGTGGCGCTGATCCTCTCCGTGGTCGGCGCGTACCTCACGTACAAGGCCGTGGACACCGCCGTCGACGAGATCAACAAGGAGCTGAGCAACACCGCCCCGAAGGACACGGCCGGCGGGGACAAGGGCACGGGCGCCGCGGGCGACGCCGGCGGCACGGACGGCGGCGCGGAGGGCGACAAGGTGCCCGAGGTGCTTTCCGCCGACGAGACGATCATCTACGACGACGACCTGAAGATCACCGTCTCGGCGGCGAAGTCCTTCACGCCGAGCGACATCTCCTCCGGCCACACCGCGGGCAACAAGGCGTACAAGGTCACCGTCGTCGTCGAGAACGGCAGCAAGGAGAAGTTCGACGCCGACATGGTCCTCCTGGAGGCCCGCGCCGGCAAGGACGGCGTGACCGCCGAGCAGGTCTACGACGACGGCCTGGACGGTGTCACCGGCACGGTCGCGCCCGGCAAGAAGGCCACCGGCACGTACGCCTTCGACGTGCCCGCCGACGCGAAGACCCTGACCGTCGAGGTCACCCCGGGCTTCGAGCACGAGGCCCAGCAGTGGGAGCTGAAGTTCTGAGCGGACGCCCCGCACCGGGGGCACGGCGTGGGGGGGGGGGGGCC
>NZ_JAWCTQ010000054.1:0-42333 GCF_032423885.1 Streptomyces tamarix
CGCCCACCAGGGCCAGGTTCTGGATGGCGGCCAGGCCGAACAGGGCCGTGGTGTTGGTGGAGATCCACAGGTGTTCGTAGCCGGGCTCCAGGACCTGCGGGCCCTTCAGCGGGGTCTTCTCCCACTTCATGGCCTTCGTGTACCCGTCGCTGTCGTAGAACTTCCGCCACGCCCGCGCGGCCAGCGCGTCGTCGCCCAACTGGGCGGCGGCGTACGCGTCCTGGCGGGAGTGGCCCTGGAACAGGATGAGCGACCCGAAGTTCTTGCCGTACCGGGCGGCCTGCTCGGTCTTGGTCGCGTTGAAGTAGCGGCAGTAGTCGAGCCACGCCTCCTTGAACGCGGGCATGTCGATCAGGTCGATCAGCTCGGCGCACATCTCGACCAGGCCGAACATCGCCGACAGGTGCGAGACGCCGACCACCGGTTCGGTCGCCACCGCGAACCGCCCCGTGTCCAGGTCGTACAGGCCCGTGCCCTGCACGAAGCCGTTCGGCTGCGCGGCGATCGTCTCCATGGTGGACCGCAGCCGCGCCTCCGCCTTCGCCGCCTTGGGCCCGCGCCGCTCCCACTCGGTCAGCCACGCGGCCGCGAGCCCGCTCCAGTCCGTGCCGAAGCCGATCGACAGCGCGTGGCGGTCGGGCTCGTACGGCTCGGTGCGGATCTTCCGGATCGGGTCGAGGACGAGGAACGTCTCGTCGGAGTCGACCAGGTCGTGCATGAGGTCCCCGACCCGCTCGTCGGCGGTGAGGAAGTAGTACGGGCGCCGGTACACGGCGGTGGAGATGCGCTGCTGCTTCGCGCTGTCCGCGAAGTGCTGCACGCCGTGCCGCGTGCCGAGCCCCGCCCACTGCCCGAGGTGGTACACGTCGACCTCGCCGGTGTGCCGGGTCATCGCCTCCGCGAACCGGAAGATGTCGGCGCGCCCCGAGCGCAGGTACGCGTACCAGAGCCACAGGTCCGGCGACAGCTCCGAGTTGTCCCAGGCGTACCCGCCGACGTCGTACCGCCACTGGTGCCGGTCCTCGTCGTACGTGTGCATGATGTCGCCGTAATCCCAGAAGCCGTACCAGCGGCGCTGCTCGACCTGGTCCTTGTAGTACGTGAACAGGAAGTCGAGCTGGTCCTCGATCGCCGCCTTCGCCGGGGTCGACCGGTCGACGGGGGCGAACAGCCCGCCGAACACCTTGGCGCGGACCAGGTCCTCGGGCGCGGCGGCCAACTGCGGCGGCGTCCGCACGGCCCGCGCCTGGGCGACGAGGGCGTCGGCCGCGGGGGTGGCCGCGTTGGCCCAGAACATCAGCTCGCTGGTGCGGGCGATGCCGTAGGGGGTGCCGAAGCCGGGCTCGTAGTCCTCGTACGTGATGTTGAGGCCCTCGATCTGCTCGGGGTACGTGTCCTGGCCCAGGCCGTCGTGGTAGAAGCGCAGGTCCATGGGTTGCGCCTCGGGCGACCAGAGCCACAGGGTGACCTCGGCGGCGTCCCCGGCGGCGCCGCGGATGTCGAGCTGGGCGGGGTGCTTCTCCCAGAAGTCGCGCAGCCCGAAGGAGAAGCCGCCGCTGACCCCGCCGACGTACGCGAAGCCGTTGGCCCGCCGCCCGCCGCCCGCGGGGATCCAGCCGTGGCCGGGCTTGGTCCGCTTGCGGAGCGTGAAGCCGTCCGCGGACAGCTGGGAGAGCGTGTAGTCGCCCCAGGTGGGGACGTAGGGGAGGCGGGTGGTGACCCGCTGGTCCCAGGTCGACGGGTCGGGCAGCTTCTCGCCCTTGACCTGCGCGGCGCGCACCGCGGCGCCGGGGTCGCGGCGCAGGCCGGTGATGCCCTGGACGGCCTCGGTGAGGAACCCCTCGCCCTCTCCGGCGATGCGGACGTGCCGGTCGTACGCCGCGTCCCGCATGGGCACGGTGAAGCGGACGCCGAGGCCGCGGACGAAGTCCTTGTTCTGGTCGCCGTCGTACGTGATGGTGTGCACCATCCGGAACGACTCGGCGCCAGCGTAGAAGTACAGCCGCACGCTGAACGGCAGCCACCTCCGGCTCCCCTTGCGGTGCTTGCCGTCGATCCGCACGACGGCCCGCACGGGGCCGCGCTGCTCGACGACGGCCCGCTCGATCTCGCCGTCGAACCGTTCCCACTTGGCGTTGCCCTGGTCGCCGTCGTCGAGGTCGCTCTGCCGCAGCAGGACGAGCCGGCCGTCGGTGGCGATCTTCGCGCCGCCGCGGGTGACGGACTCGACGAGTTTCCCGCCGTCCTTGGAGACGACCGCCTTGATGGTGCCCGTGTCGACGGTGATCCGCCGGTCGGTCTCCGTGACGGCGACGCGCTGGGTGGGGGCGGTGCCCCCGGCGCCGGGCGTGAGCGTGAACTTCTCGGCGCCCGCCGCGGCGGGGCCCACGGCGTGGGCGGTCCACTTGAGGGAGCCGTCGGGCCAGTAGGCGGTCGCCCAGCTCTGCACGGGCACCTCCTCGCCGTCCTCGGTGGCCAGGGCGAAGCCCCGGTCGGCCGGGACGGCGCCCTTGGGCCAGGGCACGCCGAACGTCGAGCCGGGCGCGGCGCCGAGCCCTCCGTCCTCCAGCCAGCCGACGCGCACCGGCGCGTCCCCGGCCTGCGCCTCGGCCCCCGGCGCCGCCTGCGCGGTCCCCTGCCCCAGTGCCCAACTGAACTGCGCGGCGGCCCCGACGGCAGCCGCCGCCTTGAACAGGGATCTGCGCGGTATGGGAGACATGAACGTTCCTTCCTGACAGTGAGTCCGAATCGAGCGGTGGACTCGGACCCCGCCGCGCCGCCCGTTCCGCCGGGGCGGAGCGGGCGGCGCGGCGGGTGCCTCGTCCGGGAGGCCGCGCGCGACGGGCCGGGACGCCGTCCCGACGGGGCGCGGGCCTACGGGTCCGGGGCCGGGGCCCCGGGGCCCCCTGGCCCGGGCCCCGGCGCGGCGGTCAGGCGCGGCGGCGTTCCACCGCGAGCGCCGCCCCCATCAGCACCCCCGCCGCGGGCGCCGCCAGCGGCGGCGACAGCCACGCCGACGCGGCGATCACCGCCAGCCCGCACACCAGCACCAGCGACCCCGCCGGGTCGCGCACGGTGCGCCGTACCGCCGCGCCCATGAGCACGCGCCACGACGCGCCGGGCCGCCACACCGCCGCGGCCCGCACCCCGGCGACGACCAGGCCCAGCAGGGCCAGCACCCCGACCGCCCCGGCGAACGCCCCGCCGGGCAGTCCCCCGGCGCGTACGACGGCCAGGTCGGCCCAGACGAGTGCGACCGCCGCCCAGCCGGCGGCTCCGACCAGCCAGCCGTGCCGGGCGGCGGCGGTCCGCAGGTCGGCGACGAACTCCCGCACCCCACCCCCCTCGTGGGCGAGGACGCGCCGCAGGTGCGCCGCGCCCGCCGCGAGCGCGGCCGGCAGGGTGACCAGCGGCAGCGCCGCCACCGCGATCCACACCCCGGTCAGCAGGCACTCCGCGAAGACCGCGAACCCCGCCAGGAAACCGGACGGCCGCGCCGCCCGCGCCGTGTCCGTCACGTGCGTCGTGTTCGTCGTCGACACGCCGGGATCACCCCTTCAGGCCCGACGTGGCCATGCCGTCGATCAGGTACCGCTGGAAGGCGAGGAAGAACGCCAGTACCGGCAGCAGCGCGACCAGCGACATCGCGATCATCCCGCCGTAGTTGGCGACGCCGTCCTGGTCGACGAACATCTTCAGGCCGAGCGACACGGTGTACTTCTCGGGCTCGTTGAGGTAGATCAGCGGGCCCATGAAGTCGTTCCACGCGTTGATGAACGTGAAGATCGCGCTGGTGATCAGCGCCGGCCGGCACAGCGGCAGCACGATCGACCAGTAGATCCGCAGGTGTCCGCACCCGTCGAGGCGGGCGGCCTCGTCCAGCTCCTTCGGCAGGTTCCGCATGAACTGCACCATCAGGAAGACGAAGAAGGCGTCCGTCGCGAGGTACTTGCCGAGCAGCAGCGGCGTGTAGGTGTTGATCAGCTCCAGTTTCTGGAACAGCACGTACTGCGGGATGAGCAGGACGTGGTACGGCAGCAGCAGCGTGCCGATCATCAGGGTGAACATCAGCCCGCGCCCGGCGAACCCGATGCGGGCGAAGGCGTAGGCCGCCAGGGAGCTGGAGACCAGCACGCCGACGACGGAACCGACCGCCAGGAACAGGGAGTTGCCGAAGAAGGTGCTCAGGGGGATGTCGGCGATGCCCTGGGCGAGGTGCCGGTAGTTGTCGGTGATGGGGTCGGTGGGGAACAGTTGGAGGCTGCCGACGATCTCGTCGTTGGGTTTGAGCGAGGCGCCGATCACCCACAGCACCGGGTAGAGCACCACCGCGAGGATGGCGAGCGCCCCGACGTGCCAGGCGATCGAGCCGGCGCCGCGGCGGCGGATGGTGGCGAGCGCGCTCATCGGGCGGCCTCCTCGTAGTGCACCCAGCGCTTCTGGGACCAGAACAGCACCGCCGTCACCAGGCCGACCGCGAGCAGCAGCATCCAGGCCATGGCGGAGGCGAAGCCCATGCGGCTGTTCTCGAACCCCTGCACGTACAGGTAGCAGGTGTAGACGAGCGTCGCGTCGGCCGGGCCGCAGGTGCCGCCGGCCTGGCCGCCCAGGATGTAGGCGGAGCCGAAGATCTGGAAGGAGTGGATGGTCTCCAGCAGGACGTTGAAGAACAGCACCGGGGAGATCATGGGCAGGGTGATGTTCCAGAAGCGGCGCCACGTGCCGGCGCCGTCGACCTCGGCGGCCTCGTACAGCTCGCGCGGCACCTGCTTGAGGCCGGCGAGGAAGATGACCATCGGGGCGCCGAACTGCCACATCGTCAGGGCGATGAGGCTGTACACGATCCAGTCGGGGTCGCCGATCCAGCCGCCGACGTCCATGCCGAACAGGCTGCGCTGGGCGCGGTCGACGATGGCGTCGTCGGAGAAGATCGCGCGCCAGACGATGGCGATGGAGACGCTGGCGCCGATCAGGGACGGGGCGTAGAACGCGGCCCGGTAGAAGCCCTGGCCGCGGCGCTTCTGGTTGAGCAGCAGGGCCACCCCCAGGGCGGCGGCCAGCTTCAGCGGGGTGCCGACGACGACGTACCAGAGGGTGACGTCGACGGAGTGGCGCCACCGGGGGTCGGCGAACATGTCGGTGAAGTTCTTCAGGCCGACCCAGCGGGGCGCGTCGAACAGGTTGTAGTCGGTGAAGGCGAAGTAGAGCGAGGCGATCATCGGACCCGCGGTGAGCAGCGCGAAGCCGGCGATCCACGGGGACATGAAGAGGTAGCCGGCCAGGTTCTCCCGGCGGGCCCGCCGCCGGGCGCCGGGGCCGGAGCGCCCCTTGGCCGCGCCGCCCCGCCCCGGCCCGGGGCCCGCCGGTCCCTCGGCGGGGAGGGCCGCGGCGGCGGGCGTCTGTACAGGTGTCACGGTGTTTCTCCCTCTCAGGAGCCGAGGGCGGTCTTCGACTCGGAGAAGAACTGCTGGACCGCTTCGGCCACGGAGCTCTTGCCGAGGGCCATCTCCTCGGCGATCCGCAGGAACGCGGCCTCCGCGATGTCGGCGCCGGCCGGGTGCGGGGTGATCTGCTCCAGGACGCCGGAGTCGACGAGCTGCTGCTCGTACGCGGCGATCTTCTGGTTCACCGGGTCGGTGGGCTTGAACGCCTCGTACTGGGCCGTGGTGGCGGGCACGCCGCGGTCGTAGCCCATGATCTTGGCGACCTCGGGGTCGTGGACCATGAAGTCGATGAACTGGGCCACTTCCTTGGGGTGCTTGGTGCGCTTGGAGGCGCTGAGCATGAGGGAGCCGAGGTACTGGCCGGTCTTCTTGCCGTCGGTGGTGGGGATGGGCGCGAGGCCGTACTCGCTCTTGCCCTCGGAGGTGTAGCGGATGGTGAAGTTGTCCCAGGTGAACTCGCACGCGGAGAGCCCGGCGGAGAGGGCCGCCTTGGGCTTGACCTGGGAGACCTTCTTCGGGTCGGAGTACGTGCCGGCCCGGACGCCCTGGAGCGCCTTCGTCCACCAGTCGGTGAGGTCGGACTCGGTGAAGCCGAGCCCCTTGGGCGTGAAGAACGCCTTGCCGTGCTGGCGGAGGTAGAGGTCGTAGAGGTACATCACGCCGTACATGCCGCTGTCGCCGGCGCGCCCCTGGGTGTCGCGGATCTTGTCGAGGGCGGCGTGGAACTCGTTCCAGGTCCAGCCCGGCTTGGGGGTGATCCCTGCCTTGTCGAAGACCTTCTCGTCGATGACGAGCGCCATGGAGTTGGAGCCGACGGGGACGCCGAGGAGCTTGCCGTCGACCTCGCCGAACGTGTCGAGGCCGGCGCGGAAGCCGTCCATGCGCAGGTTCCCCGCCTTGACCTGCTCGCTGAGGTCGAGCAGGACGTTCTTGGCGTCGTACTTGCGGAGGAAGCCGATGGCGTTCTGGAAGACGTCCGGCGGGTTGCCGCCGGACGCCTGGGTGTTGAACTTCTTCCAGAAGTCGAGGTACGGCTGGAAGTCGGTCTTGACCTTGATCTTCGGGTACTTCTTCTCGAACAGCTCGATCGTCTGGTTGATGCGCTTGGCGCGGTCGTCCGACCCCCACCACGCGTACCGGATCGTGACGGTCCCGCCGTCCGAGCCGCTTCCGCCGCCGCAGCCAGCCGCCGTCAGGCCGAGGGCGGCCATGGAGCCACCCGCCAGCTTCAGCAGGCTGCGCCGGTCAACAGACCCCTGGGTCCCGGTCCCGTTGGTACGCACAGTCGTCCTCCAGCGCGCATTGAATCGTTTTAGGTAAGCGCTTGCTGGGACAACGTAAGGATCCCGGGCTGGCGAGTCAACGGTTACGACAAGATCCGTTCACGCGACGGCGCGGCGACTCCGGCCTCGGGACACCGCTCCGGAGGGCGTTCGTCCGACCGGCCGAACCACGGGCGCCGCACGGCACCTTCGGGACCTTCCGCGGCGGGGGCGGGGGCGGGCCCGGGCGGGGTCACGGCCGACCCCGCCGCCGGAGGCGCCCGGGAGGGGGCCGCGGGGCCCGGACCGCGCCCGGAGCCCGGCACGACGGCGCCCCCCACCGGAAAAGGTAATGGTCTCATACGCTTACACCCCTATACTGCGGCGATGCGTTCCCTCACGATCAGGCGCGCCGCGGCACGGGACGCGGACCGCCTCACCTCACTGGTCCAGGGGTCCGGCGCCTACCGGGGGGCGTACGCCTCGATGGTCTCGGGGTACCGGGTCACCGCGGAGTACGTGACCCGGCACCGGGTCTTCACGGCCGTCGACGCCGCCGACCGGGCGCTGGGCTTCTACTCCCTCGTCCTGGAGCCGCCGGAGCTGGACCTGATGTTCGTGGCGGACGGGGCGCGGGGGTCGGGCGTCGGCCGGCTCCTGGTGGAGCACATGCTCGACCAGGCCCAGGAAGCCGGCCTGGGCGAGGTCCGCGTGGTGTCCCACCCGCCCGCCGAGCGGTTCTACCGGCGCCTGGGAGCCGAGCGGGTGGGCACGGTGGCCCCGTCCCCGCCGAAGGTGACCTGGGAGCGCCCGGAGTTGCGGTTCGTCCTCGCCTGACGCCCGGGGCGGGAGCGGGATCTCGAAGCCCCGCCCCGCGTCCGCGTCAGCACCCGCACGCGCCGCCCACGTCAGCGCCCCTCCACGCCGCCCGCGCCGGCGCCCGCCCCGCGTCCGCGCCAGCAGCCGCACGCGCCGCCCACGTCAGGGCCCGTCCACGCCGCCCACGTCCGCGCCCACCCGCGTCAGCGCTCCACGAAGACGCTCAGCCGGTAGGTGGTCGGCTGCTCCAGCCGGCCGCAGAACGTGTCCACACGCGTCGCCGACCAGTCGAACCCCTGCTCCGTGCTGCGCAGTCGGCGGAGGTGGGCGTGCCACTCCTTCTCGTCCCGGGTCTCGAAGACGACCTCCCAGTGCCCGGCCTCGGGGGCGAAGCGCCCGGCCGCCCGGCGCGCGGCGCCCTCGTCCCGCTGTCGTCTCCTGCGCTGCTTCGGCATCGGCCCAGCATCGCGGGCCGGTTCCCGCGCGGCAAGGCCGGGCCGATCACGGGTGGCGGCGGGGCGGGAGGCTGGAGGCCCGGACCACCAGTTCCGGCCGGAGGACGATGTGCCGGTGCGCGTGGCCCTCCTGCCCCGTGCCGTCCGTCTCCTCGATGAGGAGCTCCGCCGCCATGCGCCCCATCCGCTGGGCCGGCTGCCGCACCGACGTGAGCGGCACCGCGGCGGCAGCCGCGAACTCGATGTCGTCGTAGCCGACCAGCGCGATGTCGTCCGGCACCGAGACCCCCGCCGCGAACAGGGTCTGGAGGACGCCCAGGGCCAGCAGGTCGTTGGCGCAGAAGACGGCCGAGGGGCGGGGCGACATGCCGAGCAGCCGCGCCCCGGCGTCGCGCCCGGAGGCCACGTCCAGCCGCTCGGTGTCGACCCGTACGAGCGCGTCCGGCGGCAGCCCCGCCTCGGCGACCGCGGCCAGGGCGCCCGTGCGCCGGTCCTCGATCTGCGGCAGGTGCGCGGGTCCGCCGACGTAGACGATGCTCCGGTGGCCCGCGCCGAGGAGGTGCCGCGCCGCGAGCGCGCCGCCCTCGACGTCGTCGACGGAGACGGAACACGCGTCGGTGCCGGCGGCGGTGCGGTCGACGAACACGTACGGGATGCCGTGCCGGGCGAAGGCCCGCAGCGTGTGCCCCTCCGGGTCGGCCGGGGTGACCAGCACCCCGCGCACCCGCTGCTCGGCGAAGAGTCCCAGGTACTCCGCCTCCTCCTCCGGGTCCTGCGCGCTGTTGCAGAGCATGACCCCGAGGCCGGCCTCCCGCGCGGCGCGCTCCGCCCCGGTCGCCAGGTCCACGAAGAACGGGTTCGCCATGTCGAGGACGAGCAGCGCGATGATCCGGCTCTGTCCGGCCCGCAGTTGCCGGGCGGACTCGCTGCGGACGTAGCCCAGCTCCTCGATGGCGGCCTGGACGCGTTCGCGGGTGGCCTCGGCGACGGTGCCGGGCCGGTTGATCACGTTGGAGACGGTGCCGACGGACACCCCGGCCCGTTGCGCCACGTCCTTGATTCCCACCATGCGCGCCACGCCCGCGCCCCCTTTCGCTCCTGCCCCGGCCCGTCCCGGGCGGGACGCCCCATCGTACGCATGAATCGATTCATCCGGTCTTTCACGCGCCGTCCGCACACGCCGACGCCGTGGCGGCGTCCGGTACGGACACCGCCACGGCGCTTCCGGCGGGCGGGGGAGGGGGAGGAACGGGCGGGAAAGGGCGGGAAGGGGCGGGTCAGGTCCGTGCGTCGCTCGCGTCCGGCCGTCCCCCCGGGGGCCGTCCCGGTGGGCGGCTCCCGGCCGCCGTCACCTCGTCCCGAGCCGGATGACGTTCCACGACATCGGCTCCAGCACCGCCCGCAGCACTCCGTCCTCGACCCGCGTCCCGTCCACCGCGTGCGGCGTCACCCGCTCCGGCTCGTCGAGCGTGTTGCGCGCCTCGGGGTCCGGGTCGGCCAGCGCCGTGTGCTCGACGACCTCCATCCCGTCCAGCCCGTGCAGGACCACGTCGAGCGGCAGCGGCGCGGTCCGGTCGCGGTTGACGGCGAACACCGTGACGGTGCCGTCGTCGGCGCGCACGGCGGTGGCGTGCAGCAGCGGGACCGTGCCGTACTTCTTCGTCTCGTACGTCGGCGACTCCACCCGCACGTCGAGGACGCGGCCGCGCCCGTACCGGGACGCCTGGGCGAACGGGTAGAACGTGGTCTGCCGCCACGCCGGCCCGCCCGGCTCCGTCATGATCGGCGCGATGACGTTGACGAGCTGCGCGAGGCAGGCCACGGCCACCCGGTCCGCGTGGCGCAGCAGGGCGATCAGCAGGGAGCCGAAGACCACGGCGTCCGTCACCGAGTAGACGTCCTCCAGCAGCCGCGGCGCCTCGGGCCAGTCCAGCGGCTCGGCCTCGACCTGCTGCTGGTGGCGGCTGAGGTACCAGATGTTCCACTCGTCGAAGGAGAGCTGGATCTTCTTCGGGGACTTCAGGCGCGCCCCGACGTGGTCGCACGTGGCGACCACCTCCTCGATGAACGCCTCCATGTCGACCGCCGAGGCGAGGAAGGAGTCCCGGTCGCCGTCCTGCTCCTCGTAGTAGGCGTGCAGGGAGACGTAGTCGACGACGTCGTACGTCTCGGCCAGCACCGTCGCCTCCCACGCGCCGAACGTCGGCATGCTGCGCGAGGAGCTGCCGCACGCGACGAGCTGCACGTCCCGGTCCATCTGGCGCATGGCACGGGCGGTCTCGGCGGCGAGCCGCCCGTATTCCTCGGCGGTCTTGTGGCCGGTCTGCCAGGGACCGTCCATCTCGTTGCCGAGGCACCACAGGCGGATGCCGTACGGGTCCTTGTCGCCGTGCGCGGCACGGCGGTCGGACAGTTCGGTGCCGCCGGGGTGGTTGGCGTACTCCTGGAGCTCCAGCGCCTCGGCGACGCCGCGCGTGCCGAGGTTGACGGCCATCATCGGCTCGGCCTGGGGGCCGACGCGGCGCAGGAACTCCATGTACTCGGCGAGGCCGAAGCGGTTCGTCTCGGTGGTCCGCCAGGCCAGGTCGAGGCGGCGGGGGCGGCTGCCGACGGGGCCGACGCCGTCCTCCCACCGGTAGTTGGACACGAAGTTGCCACCGGGGTAGCGGATGGCGGTGACGCCCAGCTCGCGGACGAGGGCGAGGACGTCGGTGCGCAGGCCGGCGTCGTCGGCGGCGGGGTGGTCGGGCTCGTGGATGCCGGTGTAGACGCAGCGGCCGAGGTGTTCGACGAACGAACCGAAGAGGCGCGGGTCGACGTCGCCGACCGTGAAGGCCGGGTCGAGGGTGAAGCGGGCGGGGACGGGCGTGGTGCCGGTCATGGGTGGCGGGTTCCCTTCAGGGGTCGGTGGGTTACTGGCCGGCGAGGCCGGTGTGGGCGACGCCGCGGACGATCTGCCGCTGGAAGAGGGCGAAGACCACGAGCAGCGGGAGGCCGGCGATGACGAGGGAGGCCATCATCTGCGCGTACCGGACTCCGTACGACGACTGGACGTTGACGAGGCCGACCGGGAGGGTCATGCCGCCCGGGTCGGTGGTGACGAGGAACGGCCAGAGGAAGTTGTTCCAGGTGGAGATGAAGGTGAAGATCGCGACGGCGGCGAGGACGGGCCGGGACAGCGGCATGACGATCGTCCAGAAGACCCGCCAGCGGCCCGCGCCGTCGACGAACGCGGCCTCCTCCAGCTCGCGCGGCACGCCGTCGAAGAACTTCACCAGGATGAAGACCATCGCGGGCACGGCGACCTGCGGGAGGATCACGCCCCAGTACGTGTCGACGAGGCCGAGGGCGGCCATCTCGGCGAACAGCGGGGCGATCAGCACCTGCGGCGGCACCATGATCCCGGCGAGGACCAGCCCGTACAGCACCCTGCGTCCGCGGAACTCCGTGCGGGAGAAGCCGTACGCGGCGGTGGCGCACAGCAGCACCGTCAGCGCGGTCGTCACGACGGAGACGTACGCGGAGTTGAACATCCAGCGGGTGAGGTCGCCCGAGCCCCACACCTGCCGGTAGGCGTCGAGGGTGACGGTGGAGCCGATCCACTCCAGGGGCGTCCGGGTCGTCTCGCCCTCCGGCTTGAGGGAGGTGGCGACCGCCCAGGCCAGCGGCAGCACCCACGCGACGGCGAGGGCGAGCGCGGCGAGGAGCATCAGCAGCCGGCCGGTGGTCCAGCGGGGGCGGCGGGCGGGGGTGTCGGCGGCCGCGCTCATCGGGCGGTCTCCTCTCGGGTACGGCGGGACAGGCGCAGCTGCACCAGGGAGACGATCAGGATCAGCGCGAAGAAGAGGTACGAGACGGCGGAGGCGTAGCCGGTGCGGTAGCCGGTGAACCCGGCCTGGTAGACGTACTGGAGGATCGGCCGGGTCGCGTCGTCGGGGCCGCCGCCGGTCATGATGTACACCTGGTCGAAGACCTTCAGCGAGGCGAGGACCTGCAGGACGACGACGACGCCGGTGGTCGTGCGGAGCATGGGCAGGGTGATGGAGCGCAGTCGCTGCCAGGGTCCGGCGCCGTCCAGTTCGGCGGCCTCGTACAGGTGCTGCGGGATGGCTTGGAGCGCGGCCAGGTAGAGCAGGAAGTTGAAGCCGACGGTCCACCAGACGGTGGTGAGGACGATGGAGAGCATCGCGTACCGCTCGTCGGTGAGCCAGCCGATGTCGGGGTGGAGGCCGAGGGCGGCCAGGGCCTGGTCGGCGAAGCCGAAGTCGGACGGGTAGATCACCCACAGGAAGAGCAGGCCGACGACGCCGGACGGCAGCAGGAACGGCGCGAACCAGCTGAGCCGCCAGAGCCACTGGACGACCCGCAGGTGATGGGCGAGCAGGGCGAGGACGAGGCCCACGACGACCAGGGGCACGGTGGACAGGACGGTGAACCAGACGGTGTTCCCCAGCGACGACCAGACGGCCGGGTCCTGGATCGCTTCGGCGTAGTTGTCGAGGCCGACGAAGCCTCCTCCGGAGCCGGAGATGTTCTCGCTGGTCAGGCTGATGCCGAGGCCGGAGACGAGCGGCCAGAGCAGGAAGGCCCCGTAGACGAGGAGGAAGGGGGCGACGAAGACCAGGCCGTGCTCGGTCCAGTGCCGGCGGACGGCCGGCCGGGGCGGGCGCGGGGCCGGACGCGCCGTGCGCGGGGCCGGGCGCGTCGGTGCGGGGGCGGGGGGCGTGGTCACCGGATGCCTCCGAAGGGGTTCGGCGTGTCGAGGAGGGTCCGGAGCCGGGCCTTCGCCTCGGCGAGGGCGCTTCGGGGGGTGCGGGCCCCGGTGAGCACACCGGAGAAGACGGCGCCGAGCTCGATCCACATGACGGAGGCCGATCCGGCGAACCAGGCGGGCTCGTCGAGCGCCACGTCGTCGACGACGGAGCGGTACGCCGACTGCGGGGAGAGGGCGAGGTAGTCGGGGCGCCGCAGGGTCGGCAGGTAGGCGGGTACGTGTCCGCCCTTCGCCCATTCGACGGTGTGCCGCAGCATCCAGGCGACGAACGCGTGGGCCGCCTCGTCGGGCGGCCCGCCGCGGCGGTCCTGGTGCGGGAGGACGAAGGCGTGGCAGTCGGCCTGGGCGGTGGGGCGGCCGAAGAGGTTGGGGACGCGGGTGATGGAGAAGGGCAGCCCGGTGACGAGGAAGGAGCCGATCTCCCACGCGCCGTTGAGGTAGAAGCCGGTTTCACCGTTGTTGAAGACGCCGACGGCGCCCGCGTAGTCGACGCGGTGGGCGACGAGGCCCTCTTCCACGAGGGCGCGCATGTACTCCAGGGCCGTCAGCGCCTTGGCGTCGTCGAGGGCGAGGGTGGTGCCGTCGGGGCCGAGGACGGCGCCGCCGAGCTGGGAGTACAGGGTGGAGAACAGCCGCCAGGGGCCGATGCAGTCGGAGCCCAGCGTCTCGGTGACGAGCGCGGGCCGGCCGGTGACCCCGCGGACGGCGCGCAGGGCGGCGGTGAACCGGTCGGCGCCGTCGAGGGGTTCGAGGGTCCCGCCGCGGGTGAGTAGGCCGGCCTTGGCGCAGACCTCGGTGTTGTAGAAGAGGACCATGGGGTGGGTGTCGAGGGGGATGGCGTACTGCCGTCCCCCGACGGCGCCGCGCCGCCAGATGCCGGGCGGGAAGTCGTCCTCCCGTACGCCGTGGGCGGCGAGGAGGTCCAGGTCGAACGGGTCGAGGAGCCGGCCGGGCGCGAACCCGGCGAGGCGGGCCAGGTGGAGGACGGCGACTTCGGGAGCGCGACCGCCGGCGCCGGCCATGGCGAGTTTGGTGTAGTAGGGCGCGCCCCACTGGAGGGTGGCGGCCTCCAGGGCGATGCCCGGGTGCTCGGCGCGGAAGGCGTCGACCATGGCGAGCATGGTGAGGCCGTCGCCGCCGCCGAACAGGTGCCAGTAGCGGAGCCTGGTCCGCCCGGCGTCGGCGGTCCGCGGCGCGGCGCAGCCGGCGACGCCGGCGGCCGCGGCCCCGCCCATCGCGGTGAGCGCCTCTCTGCGGCTCAGGACAGGTCGTCCCATTCCCTCTCCCGGTTCGGCATATCGAATGACGATCGCAACTTCGAACGGGTGGGACCGTAGATTCCCCGCCCCCGGCCGTCAATGAGTCGCGCAAGGATCAAGCGAAATCGCGTCCGGGGTTCGACAGGGCGAACAGAACGACCTCTCGTCAACTCCCGGTTGACACTCCTCGACTGTCAACCTACCGTTGACACATGACGAAACCCGGAGACGCCACCGCGTCCGTCCGCCTGGACGACCTCATCCACGCCATCAAGAAGACCCACTCCGACACGCTCGACCAGCTCTCCAGCGCCGTCATCGCCGCCGACCACCTGGGCGACGTGGCCGACCACCTGATCGGGCACTTCGTGGACCAGGCCCGGCGGTCGGGGGCGTCGTGGACGGACATCGGCCGCAGCATGGGCGTCACCCGGCAGGCGGCGCAGAAACGGTTCGTGCCGAAGGACCCGGGCGAGCCGACGGAACTGGACCCGAGCCAGGGCTTCAGCCGATTCGACGACACCGCCCGGAAGGTCGTCGTCGCCGGGCACGCCGCCGCGCAGAGCGCCCGCAGCGCCGAACTCGGCCTCCCCCACCTGGTGCTGGGGCTGGTGACGGAACCGGAGACGGCCGCGATGAAGGCGATCACCGCGCAGGGCGTGACGCTCGACGCCGTACGGCGTGCCGCGTCCGCCGCGCTCCCCCCGGCCGCCGAGGAGCCTCCCTCCCTCGTCCCGTACGACCAGGCCGCCAAGAAGGTCCTGGAGCTGACGTTCCGCGAGGCCCTGCGCCTCGGGGACCAGTACATCGGCCCCGAGCACCTGCTGCTCGCCCAGTTGGAGTACGAGAACGGCGACGGCGTGCTGAGCGGCCTCGGCATCGACAAGGAGGCCACCGAGGCACACCTCACGGCCGCGCCCTGACACCCCCGTGGGCGCGGGGACGGGGTGTTCCCGCGCCCACGTCCGCCCGTGGCCCGGGGGCATCCGTACGGGCCGGTAGGGCTCCGGACGGCACGCGCCGCCCGCCCGTCCCGCGCGTGCGCGGGGCGCACCGGACGGCGCATTGAGGGCACAAGCGTTCGAGCAAGGTTTCTGCAAGGACGCGGCCAGGACGGCGTCCACCCCTCCGGGCATGCGCCTCTCCGTCAATCGGCCTTGCGATTCGGGGGGAACACGGTGAAAGGGATCAGCAGGTTCGCGCGGTCCGCGGCGGACGCGTCCGGCGCCCGCCAGTGGCTCACGCTGACCGGGCGCAAGACGGTGCTGGTGGTGGCGCACACCGTCACGTACGGGAAACGACTGCTCGACGTGGTGCCGCTCCTGGAGTCGGACTTCCGCGTCCAGTGCGTGTTCACCGTGCCGCCGCACGAACTGGGCGACGGCACGGCGCGGTTCCTGCACGAGGCGGGGAGCGCGGTGGTGCCCTGGGAGGAGGCGGTACGGACGGATTTCGACCTGGCCCTGGCGGCCGGCCCGCGCCACATGGCGTCGGTGCGCGCCCGGGTCGTGCTGCTGCCGCACGGCGCGAACTTCGTGAAGCGGCTGCGCGGCACCCCCGGCTCGGAGGTGCTGGGGCTGCGCCGCCAGGACGTCCTGCTGGACGGTGAGGTCCCGGCCGCGGTGGTCCTGGCGCACCGGGACGACCTGGCCGCGCTGGGCCGCAGTTGCCCGGAGGCGGTGCCGGCGGCGTCGGTGGTGGGCGATCCGGCGCGGGACCGGATCGTGGCGAGCCTGCCGCACCGGGACGCCTACCGGGCGTCGCTCGGCCTGGGCCGGGACGAGCGGCTCGTCGCGGTCACGTCCACGTGGGGGCCCGGATCGGCGTTCGCCCGGTTCGACCTGCTGCTGCCGCGTCTGATGGACCAGGTGCGCGGCACGGGCGACCGGCTGGTCGTGCTCCTGCACCCCAACGTGTGGTCGGGGCACGGGTCCCGGCAGGTGCGGGCCTGGCTGCGCTGCTGGGCGGAGCGGGGCCTCGGGATCGTCCCGCCGGACATGGACTGGAGGCCGGTGCTGTGCGCCGCCGACCTGATCGTCGGCGACCACGGTTCCGTCACCCTGTACGCAACGCTCACGGGCGCGCCGATCCTGATGGCGGAGTCGCCGGAACAGGAGATCAATCCGGCCTCGCCCGCGGCCGACCTGGCGCTCCTGGCACCGTCCCTGTCACCGGTCCACCCCCTGGGCGAGCAGTTCGCCTACGCGGAGGCGGAGTACAGCGCACCGGCGTACGAGGCCCTCGCCGCGCGCATCACCTCCGAGCCGAACCGCTTCGACCACAACATGAGGGCCCTGCTGTACCGGCTCCTGGGCCTGGGCCGGCCGGCTCACGCCCCGCTCACCCGTCCCCTCCCGCCGCCGTCGGCCGCACGCGTGTGGCCGCACTCGGACCGGGAGGCGACGGCGTGAGCGGCGTACGGCGGGAACCCGGCACCGGGTGGCTGCCGGGCGACTGGCTCGTCGCGGACGCGGACGCCCCGGGGCAGGAGCGGCGGCGGGAGCTGGCGGACGTCCTCTACCGGTGCCGGCCGGGCGGCCTCGCGGAGGCGCGCGCCCTGCTGGACCGGTACCCGGGCTGCGTCCTGGTGCTCCTCGCCGGCGGTTCAGGACGTCAGTGCGGCGAGCCGGCCGGCGAGCCTGTCCGCGTCCCCGGGGCTCACCCGGGCGAAGAGGTCGCGGGCGCGCTCATAGGAGTCGCCCGCGACCTGCGTGTCGCCGCCTTCCTGCGCGCTGAGGCCGATCATCTCCAGGGTGCGGGCCTGCCAGTGCGCGGCGCCGGACTCCTCGAAGGCCCGCAGTGCCTCGTGGAGGTGCTCCAGACCGGCCGCGTACTGCCCGGCGCGGGCCCGTGCCCGCCCCAGGAAGGCGAGCGCGCGGGCCGCGTCGTGCGGGTCCCGCACGTCGAGGAGGACCGCGCGGGCCTCCTCGCACTCCGCGACGGCGAGCGGGGCGTCGTCCACCGCGAGGGCGACCTCGCCGAGCACGATCCGGGCGAGACCCACCCCGCGCCGGTAACCGGTCTCCTCCCACAGGTCGACGGCCCGGCGCAGGTGGGCGGCGGCTTCGGCGTACCGTCCGGCTTCGAAGTGGGCGGCACCGATGCCGAGCAGCGCCTGCCCCTCGTCGCGGCGGTCGCCCGCGCGCCGGGCCGCCGCGCGGGACTGCTCGTACCAGGAGACGGCGTCGTCCGGCCGCCCGGCCGCGCTCAGGCCGATGGCTCCGGAGTTGAGCATCTGCCGCTCGGCCGCGGCGTGACCGGCACGCCGGGCCGCGGCCAGCCCGGTCTCGTGGGCGGCGATCCACAGGTCGTACACGCGCAACCGGAGGAAGAGCGGCCACATCGCGTCGACCAGTTGCCACACGAGCGTGTCCCAGCCCTGCTCCTCTGCGGCGGCCAGCACGGCGCGCAGGTCGTCCTGGTGGTCGGCCAGCCACCGCAGCGCGCCGGCCTCGTCGGTGAAGGGCGGCTCCAGGTCGGGCAGGCCGGGCGCGTAGGCGCGGTCGAGGGTGAGCTGGGCGGGGGTGATGAGCTTCTCGGCCTCCGTCGTGGTGGCCAGGTACCAGTCACAGACCCGGCGTAGGGCGGCGGCGCGTGCGTCGGCCGGCTCGTCGGCGGCGCCGCGCTCGCGCGCGTGGAGACCGATGAGGTCGTGGAAGCGGTAGCGGTCGGGGCCGATGTCCTCCACGAGGTTGGCCTCCACGAGGGCGTCGAGGAGTTCGCCGGCCTGGTCGAGCGGCAGAGCCGCGGCGGCGGCCGCGGCCCTGGCGCCGAAGCCGGGCACGGGCAGGTGGCCGAGCAGCCGGTAGAGCCGGGCGGCCGGCGCGTCGAGCGCGGCGTAGGAGGTGTCGAGGGCGCTGCGCACGGCGGGTTCTCCTTCCACGGCCAGGACGGCGAGCCTGTTCTGGTCCCGGGCGAGGGCGTCGGCCAGGTCGCCGACGGGCTGGCGGGGGCGTGCCGCGAGGCGGGCGGAGGCGACGCAGACGGCGAGGGGGAGGCCGGCGCACAGCTTCACGACGCGCCGGGCGGCGCCCGGTTCGCCGTCCGCGCGGGCCCGCCCGATGCCGCGGACGAGGAGCTCCTCGGCGGCTTCGGGCGGCATGAGGCCGAGCGGGTGGAAGAGGGCCCCGTCGATCCGGAGGCCGGTGAGCCGGCGGCGGCTGGTGACGGCGACCAGGCTCTGCCCCGAACCGGGCAGCAGCGGTCTGGCCTGGGCGGCGGTGTAGACGTTGTCGAGCATGACGGCGAGCCGCAGCCCCGCCGTGAGGGAGCGCCACAGCGCGGTCTTCTCGACGGTGTCGACGGGTACGGGTCCCGGGTGGATGGCCCGCAGGAACCGGCCGAGGACCTCACCCGGCGGCACGGCCTCGTCGGCGGCGTGGCCCCGCAGATCCGCGTAGAGGTGCCCGTCCGGATACGCCCCGGCGCCGCGGTGGAGCCAACGGGTGACGAGCGCCGTCTTGCCGACCCCGGCGGGCCCGGTGACGACGACCAGCCGTGGCGACCGCTCCCCCGCGCCGCCGGGGCGCTCCGGCTCCCCCGGGTGCCGGTCGATCAGCGCGTCGAGGGCGGTGAGGTCGCTCTCCCGGTCGGTGAAGTGGAGCGACACGGGGAGCAGTTGCCGGGGCACCGGCAGGGGGCGGGGACTCTGGATGTGGGTGTGGATGCCGCCGTGGACGGCGTGCGCCTGCACGGTGACGCCGTGGACGGTGGCGGAACCGCCGATCGCGTTGGTGTGATGCACGTGTTCCGCACGACCCGTGCCGTCTGCGTGGTCCGCTTGACCGGTCACTGCGCCCCCCGTGGTCCGTCCCTGTCTTCCCCTACCCGCCGGGGCGCGGCCGTAAGGGGGCGGGAATCCGCCGGTAATTCGCTCTCCACTCACTGGTCCGGTCCTGGACGAACTGCCATTCTGTGCAGTCCACCACGGGAGCCGGCGGGAGGAACGCTGGTGGACATCCACATCCTCGGTCCGGTCGGCCTCGGTTCCCGCGACGGCCGGCTGGGGCTCGGTTCGGACAAGGAACGTCTGCTGCTGGCGGCCCTCGCCCTGGACGTGGGCCGCCCGGTCGCGCTCGACGCCCTCGTCGATCGTCTGTGGGACACGGGGCCTCCCCCGGCGAAGGCCAGGGCGAACGTCCACACGTACGTCTCGCGGATCCGCCGCGCGATCCGCTCCGCCACCGGCCCGGACGGCCCCGCCGCGGCCCTGGTGTACCGGACGCACACGTACACGCTGCGGGTGCAGCCGGAGGTGGTGGACTGGCACCGGTACCTGCGGCTCGCGGAGCGGGCGCGCACGACGTCCGCGGAGGGGGACGACGTACGGGCCTCGGAGCTGATGCGCCGGGCCGAGCGGCTCTGGGCGGGCGAGGCCCTGGCGGGTCTCCCGGGCCTGTGGGCGGAGCGTGTCCGCGCGGGCCTCGCCGAACGCAGGCGCGGCGTCGCCACCGCGCGGATCGCGATCGACCTGCGTCTGGGACGGTTCGCGGAGGCCGCGGCGGAGCTGACGCCACTCGTCGACGAGCACCCGGGCGACGAGACGCTCGTCGGTCAGCTGATGGTGGCGTTGTACGCGAGCGGCCGCCACGCCGACGCGCTCCTCGCCCACCAGGCGCTGCGCAGAAGACTGCGCGACGACTTCGGCACGGAGCCGGGTGAGGAACTGACCCGGATCCACCGGCACATCCTCGCGAGGGGCCCGGTCGGGGAGCTGACGGGCGGTACCGCACGCGTCTCCTCGCCCTCCTCCGCGCCGGAGGAGGCGCCACGGCGCCATCCGTTGCGCAACCAGCTCCCCTACCAGGCTGCCCTGATAGGACGCCACGACGAGATGCGGCGCATCCTCGCGGCCATCGACACCGCCGGGACGCACGGGTCGACGGTCAGCCTGGAGTCGATCTCCGGCATGGCGGGCGTGGGGAAGACGGCACTGGCGGTCCGGGCGGCGCACGAGTTCGGGGACCGCTTCCCCGACGGCCAGCTCTACGTCAACCTGCGCGCCCACGCCCAGGGCCTGGAGCCGCTGACGGCGGGGGCGGCACTCGCCACGCTGCTGCGCCTCCTCGACGTACCACCGCGGTCCATCCCCGCGGACGTGGAGGAGCGCGCGACGCTGTGGCGGCGGATCCTGGGCCGGCGGCGCGTGCTGATCGTGCTGGACGACGCGGCCGGGCCCCGCCAGGTACGGCCGCTGCTGCCGGGCGAGGGCTCGGAGTGCTTCACCATCGTCACCAGCCGCCGCAGCCTCGTGGGCCTGCCGCAGGCCCGGAGGCTCGCCCTGGACGTCCTGCCGCGGCAGGACGCCGTCGCCCTGTTCCGGGAGGTGGTCGGACCGGACCGGTGCGGGGACGAGGCGGAGGTCGCCCGCATCGTGGAGCTCTGCGGCCACCTACCGCTGGCCATCGAGATCGCGGCCAACCGCCTGAACGCCCACCCCTCCTGGGACCTGGCCGTCCTGCGGGAGCGGCTGGCGCGGGCACCGAGCCGGTTGAGCGAGATCCGGGACGGCTACTCGGAGATCGGCCGGGCCTTCGAGATGTCGTACCAGGCCCTCGGAGCGGAGGAGCAGGCCGTGTTCCGGATGCTCAGCCTCCACACGGGTCCCGAGTTCGGCCCGTACGCCGCGGCCGCGCTGTGCGGCCGACCGGTGGAGGAGGTCGAGCGGGTGCTGGAGAACCTCCTCCAGTGCCATCTGCTCCAGGAGCCGGTTCCGCACCGGTTCCGCTTCCACGACCTGCTGGGCGAGTACGCGCGGCTGCTGTGCGCGGCGACGGAGACCGCCGGGGAGCGGGACGCCGCGGTGGAGCGGCTCATCGGCTTCTACCTGCGCACGGCCGAGCGGTGCGACCGGGTGCTGTACCCGCGGGAGTCCCGCCCCGCCGCGCAGGCTCCACCGGACGGAACGGGCACGCCCGGGGGGCCGTCCGGCACTCCGGAGGAGCCGGAGGTGCGGATCGACCGGGAGGAGGAGGCGCTGTCCTGGTTCCGGGCCGAGCGGTCGAACCTGGTGAACGCCGAGCGGCACACCCGGCTGCGCGGCTCCGGCGACCTCGCGGCCCTCCTCAGCCGGGCGCTGGCCTGCTTCCTCTACGGCGAATGCCACTGGACGGACGCGATCCGCATGCACGGCGCGGCGGCCGAGCACTGGCGCCGTACGGGTGACGACGCCGCGCTGTGCCGGTCCCTGATGCACCTGACGGCGGCGCACACCGCGACCGGCGACTACGCGGCGGCCGAGGCGCGGGCCGCCGAGGCGCTGGCCCTGTCGGAGGCAGCCGGTGACACGGACGCCCAGGGCGAGGTGCTGCGCGAACTGGGCCTGCGGCATTGGCACACGGGCCAGAACCAGGAGGCCGTGCGCCTCCACCGCAGGGCGTTGGAGCTGTGCGCGGCCTCCGGCGACGAGTGGCGGCAGGCGCGCTGCCACAACCACATCGCGATCTCCCTGATGTACCTGGGGCAGTACGACGAGGCGCTGGGGCACTACCGCCATGCGATCAGGGGTTTCCGGGAGACCCGAGACGAGCGGTTGCTGGCGAAGACGCTCAACAACCTCGGAAACCTCTACATGCACATGGGGAAGCCGGAACCCGCCCGCCGCACCCTGGAGAGCGGCATGCGCATCGCGGAACGGACGGGCAGCCGCCTGGACCACGCCACTCTGCAGATCAACCTCGCCGAGGTCCTCGCGAACTCCGGGAGCCCGCGCAAGGCCGTGACGATGTACCGGCGGGCACTCCTGGTCTTCCAGGAGCTGGGCGACCGCAAGAACGAGGCGATCACGACCGCCGGACTCGGCATGGCCCACCAGGCGGTGGCGGAGACGGAACGGGCGATCGCCTACTTCCAGCAGTCGCTGGCCCTGGCACGGGGCATCGGCGCGGGTCTGGAGGAGGTGCAGGCGCAACGGCTGCTCGGCGGGGCGGAACTCGCCCGGGGCAACGCGCGGGAGGCCGAACCGCACCTCGTGGCGGCCGTCGAATCCGCCCGGCGGATCCACTTGCCGGAGGAGGAGGCCCTTGCGGAGGAGTGCCTCGCCGAGGTGTACGCGTCCCTCGACCGCCGCGGGGAGGCCCTCGAACTGTGGCGGCACGCGTGCGCGCTGCTGACCCCCTTGGACGCGGGGGCGGCGGCACGGATCAGGGAGAGGATGGCCGGATTCGATCAGGTGACCGAATGATCGACCAGCGGATTCTAGCCCAGCAGTCCCGTGAATATGACAGAGGAAAGGAAAAGTCTGACTGAATTGGTGAAGGGTCGATTCCGTGTGGTAATTATGCGCGGTGTACGAAGATCGCAGAAAGCGCCGGAGCTTCGAGTCCGTCGCCATGTCCGCCGCCCCCTTGTTCAGCGCCCTGCTCCTGGCCGTGCCCTCCGACTCCGCCTCCCCCCTCCGGACGCATGCCGGCGAGCAGCGCACCGCGATACCGGTGGCCACGGTGAGGCCGATCGCCGCCCTCCCCTTCGGCACCCCACCCCCGGCCGTGCCCTCCGACTCCGCCTCCCCCCTCCGGACGCATCCCGGCGAGCAGCGCACCGCGATACCGGTGGCCACGGTGAGGCCGATCGCCGCCCTCCGGGACACCGTCAATGGGTCCTGCCTCCCGACGGGGGAGAAGGAGCTGGTCGCGGCCGTATGAACGGAGGGGCGGCCCCCGGGGCCGCCCCCTCAGCCGAGCCGTCGGCCGCATCAGGCCGTCCAGGGCGACGCCGCGAACACCGCCTCGCCCACACACTGCTCCGGGCCGGTCGCCCAGGGCGGCTCCGTTCCGCATGTCACCCGTCCCCCGCGTCCGCGACGCCCACGCGGTCCGGCGAGGGACCGCCCGCGGTTTCCGGGCGAGGGGCGGGCGGCGCGGTCGTCAGGTGCGCGGCACCCAGTGGTACTTGCCGCCGCCGACCCAACGGACGACGGCCGGGTCGTCGAGGTCGACGCGGGTCATCCCCAAGTCGCGGGCGATCTTGATCACGTCGATGATGTCGCGGGCGGTTCCGACGACATCGCCCCTGACCTCCACCACCCGGTACGGGGGGTCGGCCGGCACGACGCCGAGGACGACGATCGGGGAGCGGCCCGGGGCGCCTTCGGGAAGGACGTCGCTCATCGCTTCGGATCTCCTTCGGTGCAGGCGGCAGGCGGCAGGCAGCGGCCTGGGGCCGCCCGTCGGACCTCTACGGTCTACCCCCGCTGGAGCGCCTTCCCGCGAGGCTGGCGCGAAGGCGCCAATCGGCCCGCCCCCGCCCCCACGAGCGGTTCGCGGGCCGCGTCGTCTCCGCCCGACGGGCCGCGTCACCTCCGTCCGGTGGTCCGCGTCGGCGCCGTCCCCCGCATCACCGCCCCGCGCGTTCCGTGTGCCGCAGCACCTCCTCGGCCAGTCGGCCGTCCAGCGCGGACGGCAGGGTGTGGCCCAGGCCCGGCACGGTGACCAGCCGCGCGCCGGGTACCGCGGCGGCGAGGGCCTCGCCGTGCGGGAGGGGGAACATCGGGTCCGCGGTGCCGTGGAGCACCAGCGTCGGCGCGGTCACCCCGGCGAGGTCCTCGGTACGGCCGCTGCCGGCCGCACCGGCGAGCGTGTGGTTGAGGGCGGCGGGCAGATGGCGCGCCCGCCGGTACACGCGCCTCTCCATCGCCCGGTACTCGTCCTCGTCGAAGGGCAGGTCCGGGCCGTGGAGGACGCGCCAGAGCGGCAGCCGCGCGGCCAGGTACTCCTCCTCCCCCATCCCCCGGGACTGCGACACCGAGGCCAACGTCGCCAGCAACTCCGGTGTGGGCGCGGGGAGTTCTCCCTCCAGCGGCGGCAGCCCGGCCATCGCCCGCCCCACGATGCCCGCCATGTCGGTGCCCAGCGGCGACGAGGCGAGGGCCGTCAGGGTCAGCATCCGGTGACGGTGGGTCACGGCGAGCCGCTGGGCGATGACGCCGCCGAGGGAGGCGCCCACGAAGTGCGCCCGGTCGACGCCGAGCGCGTCGAGCACGGCGAGCGCGTCCGCCGCCATGTCGGCGACCGTGTAGGGGTGGGCGGCGAAGTCGACGGTGGAGGAGCGGCCCGCGTCCCGGTGGTCGTAGCGGATGACGCGGCGGCCCCCGGCGACGAGCCGCGCGACGAACCCGTCGTTCCACTGCACGCCCTGGGCGCCGGCCCCCATCAGCAGCAGCACCGCCGGATGCGCCGGGTCCCCGAACTCCTCGGTCCAGAGCCGGAGGTCCCCGGCCGGCACCATGCGCTCGACCCCGGCGAAGCGGCCCTTCCCGGTCCCGCACTCTTTTTCCTGCATGGTCGTTCAAGATAATGTCCCTCGACTCCGCCTGCCATCGATTTCCGGCCGGATGGCGACCCCGGGCCCGGCTGGACGCGGGGGGAGGGTCCCGGCACCCTGTTCCGCATGGCAGGGGTCAAGGGGCAGGTCCAGAAGCGGGGCGTGGAGCGGCGCCGCGCGATGGTCGACGCGGCGATCGCGCTGTTCGCGCGAAACGGCGTACGCGGTACGGGCGTCGCCGCCGTCGCCGAGCGCGCCGGCGTCACCCCGTCCGCCCTGATCCACCACTTCGGCAGCAAGGACGGCCTGCTGCGCGCCGTTCTGGAGGAGGCGGACCGGCGGGCCCTGGAACGGCTGTCGGCGGCGCCCGAGGCGCGGCCCACCGTCCGGCAGGCGTTCGACTGGTTCGTACGGGACGCGGAGCACACCGCTGCCGCGGAGCGCGAGCTGGCCGCGCTGCACACCACCCTGACCGCGGAGAACCTGGAGCCGGGGTCGGGGCTGCACACCTGGTTCCGGGACCGCAACCGGGTGTTGCGGGCGAGGTTGGCGGAGGTGTTCCGGCGGGCCGCCGCGGACGGTTCGGCGCGCGCGGACCTGCCGGTCGAGACGCTCGCGGCGGAGGCGGCGGCGTTCCTGGAGGGCGTCCACCTGCTGTGGCTGCTGGACCCCGAGGAGGTGGACCTCGCCGCCGTGAGCCGGGGGTACTTCGACGCGCTCGCGGACCGGATCGCACCGCCCGCGCCCGGACACGGAACAGTATGCTCGGCCGGGTGACGGGGACCAGCGCGCGCGATGCCCAACTGAACCGGCTGTGGGCCGCCGTGTGCGCCTTCGCCGGGATCTTCCTCCTCGTATGGGCGTTGTCCTGGGTCAGGGCACACGTGCTCAACGAGGACCTGCAGAATCACTGCGGAGATCTGCACACGGCCAGTTTCCCTTTCGAGAAGTCCTGCACGTACGAAGACGGCACGGTCGAGGGCGCGAACGGCCTGTTCCTCAAGGGGATCTTCTTCGGCTCGACGGCTGCGGTCGCGGCCTGCCTGGCGGCCGCGTTCACCCTCGAGGCCGGTCGCAGGAAGTAGCGCCCGGGCGCCCGACGTCCAGCGTTTTCCCTGCTCGGCCCGGCGCGGGGCGCCGCCTTCGTCGGGCAGTGGCCGGGAGGCGCCTGCCTCGCGGGGCCGCCACCGCGTCCCGGTCCCCCGCCGCCGGGTGCGGCGCATCGTCCGAGTGCTGTGCGGCGCGACGCCAAAGGGCCCTGGGCGGAACGCCCAGGGCCCTTTGGGTGCGGGGACGGACCGCGTCCCCCGTGGGCACCGGCCGGAGCGGGACGGCGCCCGGGGTGCGCCCGGGACGGCGTCACGGAGGCCGTGGCCGTCCCGGGAGCCGGGGCCACGTGTCAGTCGGCGATGTCGTTGCTGTCCCAGATGCGGACGGGACTTGCGAAGGCCGTTCCGGTGCTGGTGAACCTCCACAGGCCGGTGCGGTACGTTCCGTCGGTCTGCTGGCCGTTGTTGTAGAGGACGGCGATGTCGGTCCTGCCGTCGGCGTTGAAGTCACCGGTGGTGGGCTTGGAGCGGTCCCAGTTCCAGGAGAGGGTGCCGGAGTTCCACTTCGCGACGGGGGTGTCGAAGCCGGTGCCGTTGCTGGTGAACGTCCACAGGGTGGTGCGGTAGGACTGGTCGGTCTGCTGGCCGTTGTTGTAGAGGACAGCGATGTCGACCTTGCCGTCACCGTTGAAGTCACCGGCCACGGGCTTCGAACGATCCCAGTTCCAAGAACCAGTACCAGAATTCCACCTCACCACAGGGGCATCAAAACCAGCGCCGTTACTGGCGAACGTCCACAGAGTGGTCTCGTTGGTGCCATCCGCGCGCTGACCGTTGTTGTAGAAGACAGCAATGTCGACCCTGCCGTCACCGTTGAAGTCACCGGCCACGGGCTTCGAACGATCCCAGTTCCAAGAACCAGTACCAGAATTCCACCTCACCACAGGGGCATCAAAACCAGCGCCATTGCTGGCGAACGTCCACAGAGTGGTCTCGTTGGCGCCATCCGCGCGCTGACCGTTGTTGTAGAAGACAGCAATGTCAGCCCTGCCGTCACCGTTGAAGTCACCGGCCACGGGCTTCGAACGATCCCAGTTCCAAGAACCAGTACCAGAATTCCACCTCACCACAGGGGCATCAAAACCAGCGCCATTGCTGGCGAACGTCCACAGGGTGGTGCGGTACGTTCCGTCAGCCTGTCGGCCGTTGTTGTAGAGGACGGCGATGTCGGTTCTGCCGTCGGCGTTGAAGTCACCGGCGACGGACTTCGACGCGTCCCAGTTCCACGACGCCGGGCTGCTGGAGAGGTTGTCCCATGCCCGGACCGGGTTGTAGGTGCCCGACGCGGTGCTGGTGAACTTCCACAGGGCGGTGTGGTTGGCGCCGCTCGCCGTCGGCGCGTACTTGTGCAGGACCGCGGTGTCGGTCCTGCCGTCGCCGTCGAAGTCGCCCGAGAGCTCCTGGGAGGCGTCGGCGTTCTCGCCCGCCTGGCCCCAGCGGGCCCCGGTCACCAGTGCCGTCCACGGGCCGAGGCCGTCGACCCTGGTGTCGATCGCGTTGGTGCGGGTTTCGGCCGGATCGGTGCCGAAGCATCCGCCCTGCCAGGAACGGCTGTTGATGCCGACCAGTTCGAGCCGGCCGTTTTGCTGGCGCAGCAGCGGGCCACCGGTGTCACCCTTGCATATGGCGTCGTCCGACGTCCTGCCGGTGATGTTGATGGTGGAATCCGTCACCCCATCGACGCCGAAGGTGGCGGTGTGGAGTTGGAGCGGGGCCCATTCGGTCCTGGTCCGGCCGTATCCCGCCGTGGTGACCGTGTCACCGGCGGCGGCGGGAGTGGTGGACACGGGTACGGGGGCGATACCGGTCGCGGGTGCCGCCAGACGGGCCAGCACCAGGTCACGGCCGGGGCGGGGAACGAGTTCGACGATGTCGCTGACGTACCCGGTGGTGGCGGTGAGGTCGGCGCGGCCGACGGTGGCGACGGTCTTCAGCGGCGGCTTGCCCGGGTTGAGCTCGGTGAGGCCGTTGCCGAAACAGGACGCGGCCGTCATGATCCACCGGGTGTCGACCAAGGCGCCGGAGCAGGCGCGCATGCTGTCGCCCTCGCCGATCACCAGCCTCGCGGTGAACGCGTAGGAGTTGTCGGTGACCACCGGGCCGGTGACCGCGTGACCAGAGGTGGTGGACAGGGCCAGAGGCGCCGCGACGGCCACCACGGCCAAGGCGGCGAGCCGTCTGGAGCGGACGGAACGGCGACGCAACATGTGAATGCCTTCTCCCGAACGTGTCAGAGGAAACGCTTGGACGGGAACCGATCATATAAATCAGGTGGTGGGCGGGCCCTTACCTGAGTCCCCGTCACCTCCTTCGCGGTCCTGCAAGAGGGCCGCCGGCCTCCGGGCCCGGCATGGCTGTCGCTCCTGTCGAAGGACACGGAGGCCCCCGCCCCCACTCGGGCGCGGCTCCGACACGGTGCCGGGCGCGTTCACCGACCGGACGGTGCTGCCGGAGGCGGCCCGCCGGGAGGACGGCGCGGACGGGGAGCCGTCCGCGGAACGGCTGGGGCAGGCGCGGGCCTCCTTCGGGCACGTCTGCACGTCGAACCCGAGTGTCCTCCCCCGTCCGCGTGCGCTTCTTCGAGGACCCCGGCGAGAAGGGCTCCGTGAAGTGCCTCGACCCCGGCCCGGGCGGCCCCGACCCGAGCCGGGTGCACCGCGGCTTCCTCCCACACGGAACCGGGACGACGCGGGCCCGTCGCCGAGCCGGTGCCGTTTCGGCGTGTCGCTGTTCGACGCCTCCGGCCGGCAGGGCGGCGAGTCCTTCGTACGGAAGGGCTGCGTCCGCCGCGCGGCCCTCGCCCAGCAGGGGCGCGCCGGCGGCGAGTCCTTCGTACGGATGGGCTGCGCCCCGGACCCGGCCCGCTTCGGCTGGGGCGACCGCGCCGCGCCGGTCGCCCACCGGGGCACGTGACGGCGCCGCGGGTACGGTACGCGCATGACGGACGACGACACGGCGGAGGACCGGTACGGGCCCGTCCCGCCGGCGGTGCGCACGGTGTACGGGCCGGACGACCTCGGTTCCGTACCCGCGTTCCGGGGCGGCTTCATCAACTTCGGCTGCTGGGACGGGATCCCCCTGGACGGTCCCCTCACGGCGGAGGACCGGGAGCGCAGCGAGCGACAGTTGTACCGGCGGGTGCTGGACGCGCTGGGCGGTGGCGGGCGGCGGGGACCGGACGGCGACGGGCGGGGCCGCGCGGTGGAGGTGGGGTGCGGCCTGGGCGTCGGTTGCGCGCTCGCGCTGCGGGAGTACCCGTACGAGTCGGTGACCGGCGTGGACGTCCACCCCGACCAGGTGGACCGCGCCCGCCGCGCCAACGCGGCCCTGCTCGCGGCGGTGCCGGAGCGGTTGCGCCTCGTGCGCGGCGCCGCCGAGCGGCTGCCGTGCGGGGCCGGCGAGTTCGACCACCTGTACTCGGTGGAGGCCGCCCAGCACTTCCGCGACGTGGGCGCCTTCGCGCGGGAGTGCGCCCGCGTGCTGCGTCCCGGCGGCCGTACGGCGGTGGCGTCGTTCTTCGTACCCGGTGACGAGGAACGGCCCGGCGCGGCACGCGCACTCGCCGAGCGCCTGGACAGCTTCGCGTCCGGACTGGACGTGGCGCGCCCGCTGGGGGCGCTGACCGGTGCGCTGGCGGCGGCGGGGCTGGTGGACGTGCGGGCGGAGTCGATCGGCGAGTCCGTCTGGCCGGGCCTCGACCGGTACCTGGAGGAGATCGGGCCGCCGGCGGCCTGGCCCCGCAACTTCCTCGGCGCGTACCGGGACGGGCTCCTCGACTACTACCTGGTCACGGCGGCACGCCCGGCCTGACCCCGCGGTGCGGCACCCCCGGTGGGAACGGCGGCGCACCGCCCGGGGCGGCGGACGCACGAGCGGCGCCTGGCATACGATCACATGATCATCCGCCGGCGTCTGCCCGTGGCACCGGACGCCCGACAGGAAGAAGCCCATGGGAAGAACCAGACGCACCGCACGGCCGGCCCGGGCCGTGGCCTCCTTCCTGGCGGCGGCGCTGACCGCGCTGTCCGCCACCGCCCTCGGGACCGGCCCCGCGCGAGCGGCCGAAGTCCGCCCGTCAGTGCCGCAGTTGACCGTCGTCTCGTGGAACATCTGCGGCGAGGCGGGCGGCACGCGCGGCCAGGACGGGTACTGCCCGTACCGCAACGAACCCGAGAAGAAGATCGAGCAGGTCGCGCAACTGGTCGACGAGCACCGGGCCGACGTGGTGATGCTGCAGGAGGTCTGCGGAGGCGCGGCCGGCAGCCACATGGACCTGCTCCAGCAGCGGTTGGGCCCCGCGTGGTCGCTCCGGCACGCCGTGGGCGCGCGGCCCGACGGGCGGACCGACTGCCGGGGCACGCTCACCGGCCAGTTGGGCGTGCTGCTGGCGGTCAGGGGCACGGTGACCGCGACCCACTCGGAGAACACGCTGCCGCCCCACCCCGACGGCACGGACCTGCAGACCCTGCCGGCCCTGTGCGTGTCGGTGGCGGGCTGGACCACGACGCCCTGCACCACCCACGTCATCCCCGACCAGGAGGAACGCGCCGGGCAGCAGATCCGGAACGTCAAGGCGTTCGTCGACCGGCTCGCGCCGCACGACGCCGTGCTGGGCGGCGACTTCAACCGCAACGCCGGTGCGGCCGTCATGCAGCCGCTGACCGGTACGGCGGAGCGGTGCATCGACGCCTCCACGTACCACCGCTGGGACCGCGAGACCCAGCAGCACGCGTTCCACAAGCTGGACCACTTCTTCACGACCCGGCCGTCGTACGGCACCCGCTTCGCGTCGTGCGCCGTCGACACCGGCCGGATGGACCAGACGATCAACGAGCCGGACAGCGGGGAGCCGAACGGCTACTCCGACCACGCCCCGATCATCGGCACGCTCCGCGGCGCGCCGGTCCCCGGCGACATGACCGGTGACGGCAGGCCGGACCTGGTCGCCGTCGACGTCGAGGGCCGGCTGCGGCTGTACGCCGGCAACGGGACCGGCGGCCTCACGAGCGGCCACACCGAGATCGGCGCCCGCGGCTGGCTGACCGCCTCGGTCACGCACCGGGGCGACTTCACCGGCGACGGCTACGAGGACGTCGTCGCCCGCGTGGGCACCGAGCTGCGCGTGTACCCCAACCGCGGTGACGGCACCATCGCCACGCCGACCGTGGTCGGCACGGGGCTGCCCGCGGACGCGCGGTTCGTCGCGGTCGGGGACTCGACGGGCGACGGGCATCCGGACCTGGTGGCCGTGTACGGGGACAAGCTGTGGCTCTACGCGGGCGACCCGGCGGCCAGGCCGGGCCTGCGGACGCCGGTCGAGATCGGCAGCCGCGGCTGGAACGCCATGACCGTGACCGCCCCGGGCGACGCCGACCGCGACGGACGGCCCGACCTGCTGGTCCGCGACACCGGCACGGGCGACCTCTGGCTCTACCGTGGTCAGGCGGCCGGCGGCTTCGGCGCCCGCACCGCGTACGGCCACCACTACGGCACCACCAACCGCCCGCTGCTGGCCGGCGCGGCCGACGCGAACGCCGACGGCACCGCCGACCTGTGGGCCACCACCGACGAGGGCTCGGGAACCCTGCTGTTCTACGCGGGCGCCACGAACTCCTCCGGCAACCCGTCGGACGGCCCCCGCACCACGGTGGGCACCGGCGGCTGGAACTCCATCGTCCTCATCGGCTGACGATCGAAGCCCCAGCGCTCCGATGGCGTACCGCCACCCGGCCGTCCACTCACCGCGTCCCTGCGCACGGCCGGCCGTCGGCCCGTAGCCGCTGCCGCCGGCACACGGTGGCGCGTACGGGCGGAGTGGCGGTACGTCGGCGCGCGGCCACCGGGCTGGACGCCCCGGTGGACGCTCCAGCGGGATCCGTCCCGCTGTCCGCGTGACAGCGGAACCGTCAGCGGCCCGCGGCGCCTTCCCGGAGCTCGCTCCTGCGGGTCCGATGCACAAGGGGACCCGCGTGCCCGTGGGATCCCGATCCTGTCCCACCCGGCCCGCTGCCCGGGGCCGTCGTGGACCACCCTCACTCGGGAACTGGTTCGGCCTCGGCATACGGACTGATCATGGTGTCGAAGTAGCCGTCCGGGGCCTCCTCCAGGAAGGTCGGCAGGTTTTCCAGGAAGGCGCGCAGCGGGGGCGTCGCGTTGTGCCGGTCCAGGTCTTCCTGGGAACGCCAGATCTCGTACAGGAAGAAGCGGCCGTCCTCGTGTTCGTGGAGGTGGTACTGCAGGTTGCCGGGCTCTTTCCGGGTGGGGGCCACGAAGGAGGAGAGGATGCGCCGCACCTCGTCCCTGCGCTCCGGCCTGGGGCGGAGGAATCCGTAGAGGGCTATGGGACGGTCTGTGTTCGTCATGCCTGCCACGCTAAGATCTCACACCGATGTGAGGTTCAAGGGGTTGTGAGGAGCGCCACATGAAGATCGGCGAGCTCGCCGCCGCGACGGGCACTTCCGTCCGGCTGCTGCGCTACTACGAGGAGCAGGGCCTCCTGGAGTCGTACCGCCTCGACAGCGGCCACCGCCGCTACGACGACAGCGCCCCCGACGTGGTCCGCCGCATTCGCTCGCTCCTGGACGCCGGTCTGCCGACCCGAGTCATCCGGGACCTGCTGCCGTGCGTTCGCCAGGACGGCACGGTCGCCGGATGCAAGCTGGAGACCCTCCAAGAACACCTCCAGGGCCTGAACGACCGGATCTCCGCACTGTCGGAAGCCCGCACTTCCCTGACCGAGCTCATCTCCGCCACCCGCGCCCACGAGCTGGCCCTCTCGTAGGGCCGTCAACGCTACGGCGCGCCCGCGACGGCGTCCGGCCTCTCGCTGCGGCACGCAGGCGGCGAGGGCCCGACGGCATGCGCCGGTCGGCGTGGACCGATGAGCACACGACACCGGGGCCCCAGCCTCCGACGCGTCGCGAAACCGGCCGGAGAAACAGAAAGACCCCAGGTGAACTGGGGTCTCTGCTGGTGTCCGAGGGGGGACTTGAACCCCCACGCCCGATAAAGGGCACTAGCACCTCAAGCTAGCGCGTCTGCCATTCCGCCACCCGGACAAGGTGTCTGTCGCTCCGGGGTGTTCCCCGCGGCGACATGGATAACTCTACCAGGGGTTCGACGTGCCCTTCACCCTCATATCCCGTGGTCAGGCGGGGTGCCTGGGGCGCTGCGGAGGCGTTACGCAGCGTGAAGGGTGGTCTTACGGGGTGCGGACCACCTGGCCCGCGTACGACAGGTTGCCGCCGAAGCCGAAGAGGAGGGCCGGGGAGCCGGAGGGGATGTCGCCGCGGGCCACGAGCTTCGACAGGGCCATCGGGATGGACGCGGCCGACGTGTTGCCGGATTCCGTGACGTCGCGGGCGACGACCGCGTTGACCGCGCCGATGCGCTGGGCGACGGGTTCGATGATGCGGAGGTTCGCCTGGTGGAGGACGACCGCCGCCAGGTCCTGCGGGGTGACGCCGGCGCGCTCGCAGACGCGGCGGGCGATGGGCGGGAGCTGGGTGGTGGCCCAGCGGTAGACGGTCTGGCCCTCCTGGGCGAAGCGGGGCGGGGTGCCCTCGATGCGGACCGCGTGGCCCATCTCGGGGACGGAGCCCCACACGACCGGGCTGATGCCGGGGACGCCGTCCGGGGCGGCCTCCACGACCGCCGCGCCGGCGCCGTCACCGACCAGGACGCAGGTCGTGCGGTCCGTCCAGTCGGTGACCTCGGTCATCTTGTCCGCGCCGATGACCAGGGCGCGCCGCGCCGAGCCCGCCCGTACGGCGTGGTCGGCGGTGGCCAGGGCGTGGGTGAAGCCGGCGCACACGACGTTCAGGTCCATCGTGGCCGGGGAGGCCATGCCGAGGCGGGCGGCGACGCGGGCGGCGGTGTTCGGGGAGCGGTCGATCGCGGTGGACGTGGCGACGAGGACCAGGTCGATGTCCGCGGGCGCCAGGCCGGCGGAGGCGAGGGCCTTCGCGGCGGCGTGGGCGGCCATCTCGTCGACCGGCTCGTCCGGTCCGGCGACGTGGCGGGTGCGGATGCCGACGCGGCTGCGGATCCACTCGTCGTCGGTGTCGACCAGCGCGGCCAGGTCGTCGTTGGTGAGCACCTTGGCGGGCTGGTGATGCCCGAGCGCGGCGATACGAGTGCCCGTCATGCCCGGGACCCCCTCGGCTGGATGGTTGGTGATGACCAGGAGCCCCCAGTCTGGTCAGCGACCCACCGGTAACCCGTCGCGTGATCCCACAGCATTCGCGCCCGCCACTTGGAGGGTCCGCCACATCGCCGCCGGCCGGCCCACCGGGCGCGCCGTGGACGACAATGGTCTTCGGAAGCGGTACGGCCACCACGGCGAGGGGACGGGAGACATGGGACGGGTCACGGAGCGGCGGCGCGTCATCCGGGTCCGGGACGGGGCCGTGTCCGCCCGGCCCGACACGCTCGTCGCCGAGGAGCCGCTGGAGATACGGCTGAACGGCAAGGCCCTCGCCGTCACCATGCGCACGCCCGGCGACGACTTCGCGCTCGCCGCCGGGTTCCTCGTCAGCGAGGGCGTCCTCGGCGCGGCGGAGGAGGTGCGGAACATCGCGTACTGCGCGGGCGCCCGCGACGACGGCGGCAACACGTACAACGTCGTCGACGTGCGGCTCGCGCCGGGCGTGCCCCTGCCCGACATCACTCTGGAGCGGAACGTCTACACGACCTCCTCGTGCGGACTGTGCGGCAAGGCGAGCCTGGACGCGGTGCGCACCACCACCCGGTTCGCGCCGGCCGACGGCCCGCCGGTGCGGGTCGGGGTGGACGTGCTGGCCGCCCTGCCCGACCGGTTGCGCGCCGCGCAGCAGGTGTTCGAGCGGACCGGCGGGCTGCACGCGGCGGCGCTGTTCTCCGCGTCGGGCGAGCTGCTCGACGTACGGGAGGACGTGGGGCGGCACAACGCCGTCGACAAGGTGGTCGGGCGGGCCCTGCGGGAAGGGCGGCTGCCGCTGGGCGGGACGGTGCTGATGGTGTCGGGGCGGGCGTCGTTCGAGCTGGCGCAGAAGGCCGTGATGGCGGGGGTGCCGGTGCTGGCGGCGGTCTCCGCGCCGTCGTCGCTGGCCGTGGACCTGGCCGCCGAGACCGGACTGACGCTGGTCGGGTTCCTGCGGGGCGGGTCGATGAACGTGTACGCCGGGGAGCACCGGCTCCTCGGCGCGGACGGCGCCCCGCTGCGGGAGGGATGAGGGGGGCCACCGCCGCCCGGCCCGCGGGCTTCCGCCGCCCGGCCCGCGGGCTCCCGCCGCCCGGCCCGCGGGCTCCCGCCGCCCGGCCCGCGGGCTCCCGCCTCCGTGTCAGCGGGCCCGGCCGCGGGCCTGCGACGGCGGTTCGATCATCTGCAGCGTGAGCGTCGCCGGGGGTTCCGCCAGGCCCGGGCCGCCCGCCTCGACCCAGGCGAGGATGTCGTCCAGGCAGTCGTCGTCCAGTGCCCAGCCGATCCACGCGGCGCGGGCGCCGCGGCGCCGGGCCTCGGTGGAGGGCTGGACGACCACGACGTTGGCCTGGCCGCACGGGCCCAGGCAGTCGCTCGTACGGACGGCCAGCCTCCCGCCGGACGCCGCCGCGGCCTGCCGCAGCCGCTCCAACTGGCCCGCGTGATCGGTACCGGGGTTCTTGCGCGCGTCGCCGCAGCAGCAGCCCCGGCAGACGACGAGCGAACAGGGCCGGGCCGCCCCGGGGCGTATCCACCCGCGCGTCATCGCGCACCGCCCGGGCGGGAGAGGGGGCGGGCCGGTCGGGGGCCGTGCGCGGCGGCCGGGGCGGGGATCGCGGGTGCGGGCATGGCCCTCACCGTAGCCGCCGTGATCTTGGCACGTCAGGGCGGGTTCGCGCCGGTCCGCAGCGGGGTGGCCACGATCCCGGTGGGGCGGGGGAACGGGCCCGCGTGGCCGGCCGCGGTACGTCGCCGCGCGTGAGGCGGGCCGTGCACGAGGGGGCGTGAAGGTGATCGGTGACCGGGTGGCGGGGACACCGGGCACGGGGACCGGCGGGTCCGGTGCCGCCGTGGTACGGAGGTGCGCTCACGGTGGGGCGGGGGTGGATCGAGGGTGTCCTCTCGGTGGGGCGGGGACGCGGGAGGCCCGTGGTGCCGGTGGTGCGGGGCGTAGGAGAGTTCGTGGTGCCGGTGGTGTGGGGCGTGAGGGGCCCGTGGTGCGGGCGGGGGGCTCGTGGTGGCGGTGGCTCCGGGCCTGCGGGGCGCTCCGGCCTCCTGCCCCGCCCGGCGGACGGCCGGGGCGTCCCGCCACCGGCGCTTCCCGGCCATCCTCCCCTGTGACCGGCGCGTACAGATTCGGTGGAGATTCCCGCTCCCGTTCCTGACTCTCCGGTCAGTAGTGGGCGGTCCCCCGACCCCGTGACCACGCGCTCACCGGTCTGACCAGTGACAATGACATTTGTCCGGACTTTATGAAGACCCTCCCGCGCCAACTCTCCGTCCGGTACCGTCACTCTCCGCTGTGCTGAGCGCCACAAGGAGCAGGCCATTGCGCGAGTTGACGGTCCCGCCGCTGGCGGCGGCTCCGCTGGTCGGCGGGCTGGCCGACGTCGTGTTCGACCACGCCGCGAGCGATCCCGACCGGGTCGCCCTGGGCCGGAAGGACGCGTCCGGGGCGTGGGGTGACGTCACGTCGCGGCGGTTCCGGGACGAGGTGCTGGCCCTCGCGAAGGGGCTGCTCGCGCAGGGCGTGCGGTTCGGCGACCGGGTCGCGGTCATGTCCCGTACCCGTTACGAGTGGACGCTGTTCGACTTCGCGTTGTGGACCGTGGGCGCGCAGCCCGTGCCGGTGTACCCGACGTCCTCCGCCGACCAGGTGCACTGGATGCTGCACGACGCGGGTGTCAGCGCGTGCGTCGTCGAGCACGAGGACCACGCGATGACGGTCGGTTCGGTCGTGGACCGCCTCCCGCACCTGAAGCGGCTGTGGCAGCTCGACACCGGGGCGGTCGACGAACTCGTCCGGGCGGGGGCGCGGATCGACGACGAGGTGGTGCACCGGCACCGGCGCGCGGTCACCCCGGAGTCCGTCGCCACCGTCATCTACACGTCCGGGACGACCGGGCGCCCCAAGGGGTGCGTGCTGACGCACGGGAACTTCATGTTCGAGACGGACACGCTCCTACGGCGCTGGGAGCCGGTGTTCCGCTCCCGCCCCGGCGAGGAGGCGTCGACGCTGTTGTTCCTGCCGCTCGCCCACGTCTTCGGCCGCATGGTGGAGATCGCGGCGGTGCGGGGCCGGGTGAAGCTGGGCCACCAGCCGCTGCTGTCGGCGGGCGCGCTGCTGCCCGACCTGGCGGCGTTCCGGCCGACGTTCGTGCTCGCGGTGCCGTACGTCTTCGAGAAGGTCTTCGACGCGGCGCGGCGGCGCGCGGAGGCCGAGGGGAGGAGCGGTGTCTTCGACCGGGCGGTCGAGGTGGCCGTGCGCTACGCGGAGGCGCAGGAGGACCGGGACTTCGGCCTGGGCCCGGGCCCTTCGGCGGCGCTGCGGGTGCGGCACCAGTTCTTCGAGAAGGCCGTGTACGGGAAGGTGCGCGAGGCGTTCGGCGGGCGCGTCCGGCACGCCATGTCGGGCGGCTCGGCGATGGACCGGCGGATGGGCCTGTTCTTCGCGGGCGCGGGCGTGACCGTGTACGAGGGGTACGGGCTGACGGAGACGTCGTCGGCGGCGACCGCCAACCCGCCGGAGCGGACCAGGTACGGCACGGTCGGGCGGCCCGTTCCGGGCACGTCGGTGCGGATCGCGGAGGACGGGGAGGTGTGGTTGCGCGGCCCGCACGTCTTCTGCGGGTACCTCAACGACCCGGCCGCCGGCGAGGCGGTGCTGCGCGACGGGTGGCTCGCCACCGGGGACCTGGGGGCGCTCGACGAGGACGGCTACCTGACCATCACCGGGCGGAAGAAGGAGATCCTGGTGACGACCAGCGGCAAGAGCGTCGCGCCGCTCGCCCTGGAGGACCGCGTGCGGTCCCATCCGCTGGTCGCGCAGTGCGTCGTGGTCGGCAACGACCGGCCGTACATCGCGGCGCTGGTCACCCTCGACCAGGAGGCGGTCGACCACTGGCTCGCGATGCAGGGCCGGGGGCCGCTGCGGTCGGCCGAACTCGTCCGCGACCCGGCGCTGGAGAAGGAGATCCGCCGCGCGGTCGTCGCCGCCAACACGCTCGTGTCGCACGCCGAGTCGATCCGCACCTTCCGCATCCTGGCGCACCCGTTCAGCGAGGAGCACGGCCTGCTGACCCCGTCGCTGAAGCTGAAGCGGCGCGCGATCGAGACGGTGTACGCGGCGGAGATCGAGGCGCTGTACCGCTGACGCCGGACGCGGCACGGCGGCCGGGCGCGGCACCCGGGCGCGGTCCCGCCGCGCCGCGCCCGCCCGGTCACGGCCGGTCGGGCACCCCACCGGGCGGCGGACGCACCGCGGGCGGACGGCCCGGCGGTCGGCACGGTCCGTACGGCTCCGGGCGGGACACCGGAGACGGGGACGGAGACGGGGACGGGGACGGCGGCGAGAAAGGGGCCGTACGCGACGGTCGGCCCGTGTGTGGTGGCGGCCCGCCGCCCGTGGGCGGCCGGGGCGGACGGCAGGCCCGCCTCGTCCGTCCCGTACGGCTCCCGGGCGCCGATGCCGCCGTGCACGGCCTCCGGCCCGATCCCTCTCCAGCAGGGCGGCAGCAGGTCGGCGGGGGTCGCGGGCCCGTCCGTCACGCGGCTCGTCCCGCCGGACGGGCCCGGGCGGACGGCGGCGGGGGCCGCCCGGGCGGGCGTCCGTCAGGAGGCGCGGCGGGCGGTGTGCACCGTGCGGGCCGTGAGGAGGTACACGTCGGGGCGCCGGTGGAGGCCCGCGGGGTCCTCCGGGTCGAGGAGCCGGTCCAGGGCGGCCCGGTCCTCGTCGGAGAGCCGGTCGTCGAGGCCGGTGCGGGTGCGGGTGAACACCGTGACGATGTGCTCGCGCACGGCGGCCGGCACGGGCGCGGGGATGTCCAGCAGGAAGGTGCGCGTCCCGGTCGGGACGAGCCCGGCGGCGGCGAGCAGCGCCGACCAGTCCTCCGTCTCCTCGCGGCTGCCGGGCAGCGCGGCCCGCATCTCGCTGAACCAGTCGGCGGACACGGCCTCGATGCGGGCCTCCAGGCCGGGGCGGCCGACGCCGATGTCGCGGGGCAGGTGCCGCGGCGGCAGTCCGCCCTCCACCAGGGCGATCACCCCGCCCGGGCGCAGGCGGCGGGCGAGGCCCTCCAGGGCGCCCCGCTGGTCACCGATGTGGTGGACGGACTCCCCCGCCCAGATGAGGTCCGCCTCGCCCAACTCGTCCATGTCGGCGGGCAGTTCGGCCAGTCGCGTGGTGACCCGGCCGCCCAGTCCGGCGGTGCGCTCCCGGGCGCGCTCCAGCAGTTCGGGCGTCGCGTCGACGGCGACGACCTCCGCGTACGGGAACGCCTCGGCGAGGAGGCCGGACAGCACGCCGGGGCCGCTGCCGACGTCGAGGATCCGCCGGGCGGCGCCCACCGGCAGCAGGTCGGTGAGCCAGGACGCGGCCTGCCGGTACAGCGGGGTGCGCAGCTCGGCGCCGCGCTCCAGCAGCGGCAGCATCGCGTTCCAGTCCATGTGCGTGTGGTCGTGAGTCATGGGGACAGCGTGCGCGTCGCCGGCGCCCGCCGCGAGAAACCGTGCCGGTCCGGCAACGTCGAGGCGTACGCGGAAGCGGCATCCCCGCGGGCCGCCGCCCCGGGCGGGCCCGCACGCGGCGCCGAGCGTGGTGCCGAGCGGGGTGCCGAGCGGGGAGGCGCCGTCGTGTCCCCGCCCGGCGCGCGGTCCGCCCCGCCCTCCGGCCGGTCGCCGCACGGGGCGGGCCCGCGACGCCGCGAGGGTCGCGTCCGCGCCGGGACCCGTGGCGCGGCGGCCCCCGCACGGCCGGTCGCGCCGCCGGGAAGTGGCGCGGCGGCCCCGTACGACGGTCACCCCGCCGGGTGGCGGCGCGGCGGCCCCGTACGACCGGCCGCCCCACCGGGAGCGGCACCCGGCCGTACGACCACCGGACGCACCGCCGGGAAGTGGCGCGGAGGCTCCCGTACGGCCGATCGCCCCACCGGGAACGGCACCCGGCCGCACGACCCATCGCCCACCGGGAACGGCACCCGGCCGTACGGGGTGTCAGGAGGCGCCGTGTGCCGAGGCGATCGCGTCGACCCGTGACGCCAGTTCGAAGTCCCGGTCCGTGACGGCGCCGCCCGCGTCGTGGGTGTTCACCGCCAGGGCGACCGTGTCATAGCCGAGGGTCAGGTCGGAGTGGTGGTTCAGCTCGTCCTGCACGCGGGCGACGTGGACGACCATCGCGGCCGCCGCGAAGTGCGTGGCGAGGCGGTACGTACGGGCGAGGCGGTCGCCGGCGAGGGACCAGCCGGGCAGTTCGCGCAGCCGGTCCTCGATCTCCTTCTGCGACAGCGGTTCGGTGGGCATGTCCCGTGCTCCTTCCGGTTCGTGCCGGTGACGGCGGCGACGTTCCCGACCTTACGGTCCCGGCACCCGCCGCCCGTGGTCAACACGACCGGCTGGGCTACCGTCTGCGGTATGACAACTGTCGCGACGGTCACGGGTGTGGGGGCTCTGCTGCGGGAGTGGAGGGAGCGGCGGCGGCTGAGCCAACTGGAACTGGCATTGCGCGCCGACTCGTCGGCCCGGCACATCTCGTTCGTCGAGACGGGCCGGTCGCGGCCGAGCGAGGAGATGGTCCTGCGCCTCGCCGAGCACCTGGACGTGCCCGTGCGGGAGCGCAACGCCCTGCTGCTGGCGGCCGGTTACGCGCCGAGGTACACCGAGTCGGCGCTGGACGGCCCGGAACTGGGCCCGCTGCGCGAGGGCATCGACCGGCTGCTGTCGGGGTACGACCCGTACCCGGCGGTCGTCGTGGACGGGTCGTACGCGGTGCTGGCGGCGAACCGGGGGGCGGGGCTGCTGCTGGACGGGCTGCCCGGGCACCTGCTGGAGCAGCCCAACGCGATGCGGATCACCCTGCACCCGGAGGGCCTGGCGCCGAGGATCCACAACCTGCGGGAGTGGCGCGGGCACCTGCTGGCCCAGATGGAGCGGCAGATCGCCCTCGAACGGTCCGAGCGGCTGCGGAGGCTGTACGAGGAGGTCGCCGCGTACCCGGTGGCCGCCGGCCCCGGTGACGCGGCGGCCGGTGACCGGGAGGATCCGGAGCCGTACCCGTACTTCGCGCTGCCGCTGCGGATCGAGGTGGCCGGGCGGGTGCTGTCGTTCGTGTCGTCGATCTCGACGTTCAACACGCCGATGGACGTGACGGTCGCCGAGTTGGCCATCGAGACGTTCCTCCCGGCCGACGCGGAGACCGCCGCGTTCCTCCGCTCCCTGCCGCTGCCCGGCTGACGGGTCAGCGGCCCGTGCCGCGGGCGCGCAGGGACGTCCACTGCAGTGCGGCGAACCCGGCGACGGTCACGGCCTGCGCCGGGATCCACACGGCTCCGGCGGTGCTGGGCTCCAGCCAGGCGACGAGCGCGACGACGCTGAGCACGGCCCACAGCGCGTTGGCGTCGACGACCGCCGTGACGGCCGCGGTGGACGGCCGCCGCCGGGAGGCGACCCCGGCGACGGCGGCGGCGTACACGACGAGGAAGGCGCCCAGGGCGAGCAGCAGCGTGGCGTCGACGCCGAACAGCCGCCCGAGCGGCCCCGGCGCGGCGACGTAGGCGAGGCCGTTCGCCCCGGTGACGACCGCGTCGAGGGCGAGGAAGCGGCGCAGCATGACCTGCGGCTCGGTGGTGCGGGAAAGGCCGGCGAGCAGGGCCTGGGACATGGCGGATCACCCTTCATCGAGGTTCGTACGGGGTCACGGGCGGTGCGGGGACCGGATGTCGGGCGGGGTGCTCCCCGGCGTCGGGGCCCCGGCCCGGTGTCCGGTGCGACCCACCCTGCCGGGCGGGACGCGCCCGGTCGATTACCCCGGGGGTAATGACGGCGGCACCTCGGGGCGGGGAGGGAGGGAGCGGTACCTAGGGGTGGGCGCGCGGTACTTCGGGGGTGGGGACGCGGTGCCTCGGGGGTGGGGACGCGGTGCCTCGGGGGTGGGGGCAGCGGGCCGCGGCCGGCGCGTTCAGGTGCGCCGCGGGATCGCCGGGGTCGGCGGGGTCGGTGGATCGCTCCTCCGCGCCGGGCCGCACGCGGCGCCGGGTCGGCGAGGGGCGCCTCGCGGCGGCGGTCGGCGTGCCGGGCGCGGCCGTTCGGGGTACGCCCCCCGGCCCTCGGTGCCGTCCGCCGACGCACGCGCGACATTGCGCCGCGTCCGGCCGGGGCGCATGCTGGACGCAGGGGGCAGGAGCGACCGGAAGCGAAGGTCAGGGGGCGTCGGGACCGCTTCTGGCTCCGCTGTCGTCGCGACCTCCGTCCTCGGCGGCGTCGCAGCCCGCGGAAATGGTGATAGCAGCGAAAACACCCCGCCGAAAGCGCCGCCCAGTACTCCCGTGCGGTTTCGCGCCCCACCCGGCAGGTTCGCCGGCGGACCGTCGCCGGTGGGGGCCGGGGCGGGCCGCGGCCCGGTGACGTCCGCGGTGGCGCGGCACGGGCCTCGCCCGGTGCCGCCGGTGCCCTGCCGCCGGGCGGCCGCGGGACCGCCCACGGCGGTCCCACCTCCCTTCAGTTGCTGAACAGGTGACACACCATGGGTACGGAAACCTTCTCGATCGAAATATGCGGTACCCCTCTGGACCTGCCGATGGAGGAGCGGAAGGAGTGGAGCATCCGCGACGTCCTCGGCCTGGCGCCGGAGAGGGGTGGTTACGAGCGGCGCTGTCCTGGCGCCAGTTGCACCATCCTCGTCCCCGAGGGCGCCATGATCACTGTTCCGTCCGACGACCCGCTGGACATCACGCTGGTCCCGCCGGAGGAGGCCGAGCGGCGCCGGGGAGCCGGCGGGGC
>NZ_JAWCTQ010000055.1:0-40837 GCF_032423885.1 Streptomyces tamarix
CGACGGGGCTGCGCGCCGTCGTCAGCGCGCCCCGTAGGGTGGTCTGATGTTCGATCGTTTGGAGATCAGGGTGTTGCCGCCGGGGCCCCGTTTCGCGGCTCAGGTGCGGGTCTGGGTCAATGGCGAGGACATCGTGGAGGCGGTTGACGAGGGCGGCCGCGGGCCGTACGCCGCCGACGTGCTGCCTGCGGGGCGGCCCAGCCCTCTCCGAGCAACCGGTGAGGCCCGCCGCCTGGAGCTGGGAGAACCCGAGTGCACCGGCGGGTGCTGCGGCTTCCTGACCGTAGTGGTACAGCGGTTCGGAGAGATCGTGCAGTGGTCGGACTGGGAGGTCCCGTGGGCAGCGCACACCGCGCCCTACCCGCCGCCAGAGCTCCACTTCGACGCGGGTCAGTACGACACCGAAGTGGCTCGTGCCGAGGCGGACCACTGGTGGCAGGTGTACTCGTAGACCCAGCGCGGCCCTGCCTCCTACTGGCCCCCGTCCTCGTCGACGCCAACCCCTCAACCAGACCCAGACGCTGTCGAAACTCGGGCTCTGGCTCAAGTTCCGTGACCCAGTCACTGTCAGTGACCACTCGGCCCCTTCGAGCTGTGGGTGAAGTCGCCTGAAAATGATCCCTGGGCAACGCAGTTGGGCTGAAGGTTCAGGGCCGTGGAAGAGGTCCTGCTCCGGCTCAAGGGGTTGTTGTTCCCGTCGATCGCGGACGTCGCGGTGCTGTCGGTGGACGTGAACATCGCGATAGTGCGCGTTGACGCGCAATGCACCGCCGGCGGCGCCGCGTGCCCGGTCTGTGGCACCTGGTCGAACCGGGTTCACGGTTCCTATCTGCGGTTTCCGGCTGACGTTCCCAGCGGAGGCCGACGGGTCGTCCTTCAATTGAAGGTCCGGCGGTTCACCTGTGGAAACTCGGACTGCGCACGCCGTACCTTCGTCGAGCAGATACCGGGCCTGACGCGCCGGCACAGTCAGCGGACCGAACGGTTGCGCTTGACCCTGGCGTCGGTCGGCTTGGCGCTCGCGGGCCGGGCCGGGGCCCGCATCGCCGACGTCCTCGGCGTTTCCGTCAGCCGCAGCACGGTGCTTCGTCTGGTGGAAGCGCTTCCCGAACCCGAGGTGGCCGCACCACGGGTTGTAGGCGTTGACGAGTACGCAACCCGGAAGGGCCGCCACTACGGCACCGTCCTCATCGACATCGAGACCCGCCGCCCCATCGACCTGCTGCCGGACCGGGAGGCGTCCAGCCTGGCGGCCTGGCTCGCCGCGCGGCCGGGCGTTGAGGTGATCTGCCGTGACCGGGCGCCGTTCTTCGCCGAAGGTGCCACCGTCGGCGCTCCACAGGCGGTCCAGGTCGCGGACCGCTGGCACCTATGGCACAACGTGAGCGAGGCTGCCGAACGAGCCGTCGCTCAGCACCGCCGCTGCCTGCGCGCCCTTGTCACGGCCGCCCCCGATCCCGATCCGGAGCCTGCGCCGGAGAAGGATTCCTCTGGCTCGCCATGGCCGACCGGCCATCGTTTCGCCGACCGCACCAGGGCCCGGCACGCCGACGTCCACGCACTGCTGGAAGCCGGGCACAGCCGTCGCTCGGTCCAGCGGCAGCTCGGCATGACATGGCGGACCGTCAAACAGCTCGCCGAGGCCAAGGCTCCGGAGGAGCTGTTCACCGGCCAGTGGCAGAACCGGCCCTCGGTCCTCGATGACTACAAGCCCTACCTGGACGACCGGTGGAACGAGGGCTGCACCAACGCCTGGAAGCTGTGGGAAGAGATCGTGCCGCTCGGCTACAAGGGCAGCTACCAGCGCGTCCGCGCCTACCTGCACAAGAAGCGCACCTCCCCACGACCGGTAGTCGCCCGGCCGCCCTCACCCCGAACGGTCGCCGGATGGATTCTCCGGCGACCGGAAACCCTTCCCGAGCCCGAACAACTGCTGCTCAAGGCCGTGCGCACCCACTGCCCCGAGATCGACGCGCTCACCCGACACGTCCGCGCCTTCGCCGTCATGCTGACCGAGCGCCAGGGCGAGCGTCTTCCGGACTGGCTCGTCGCCGTCCGGCAGGACGATCTGCCCAGTCTCCATACCTTTGCCGCCGGCATCGATCGCGACCGCGATGCCGTCATCGCCGGTCTCACCCTGCCTTGGAGCTCGGGCGCAGTCGAAGGCCATGTAAACCGCATCAAAATGATCAAGCGGCAGATGTATGGACGCGCTGACTTCAGCCTCCTGCGCAAGCGGGTACTGCTTGCCTCCTGAGTGCACTGTCAGTGGCCGGTGCGACGATCCCCAGACGACCGCGCGAGGAGAGACATGGGCACCTGGGACATCGGCCCCTTCGACAACGACACCGCCGCCGACTTCGCCGGTGACCTGGACGAGGCACCACTGGAAGAGCGCGAAGCCATGATCCGGGGTGTGCTCAAGCGTGCCGCCGGGCCCGCGGACTTCCTGGGTATCTACGACGGCGAGCGAGCCGTGGGCGCGGCGGCTCTGGTCGTTGCCCAGCACTCTGACGGCGATCGGGCGTGTTCGAATTATGGCCCTTCAGAGCCGCTACCGGAGCTGCCCGCGGACCTTCGAATGCTCGCCGTCGACGCCCTGGATCAAGTGGTCTCCAACCGGTCTGAACTCGCCGAGCTATGGGCCGAAGCCGCGAACTGGTCGAAGTGGCGCCAGGACATCACCCGCCTCCGCGACATCCTTGCCCCTCCGATCCCGCCACAAGAGGAAGCCCTGTTCGAGATCTAATCGGTGACCCACAGTCACGGACCACAGAACCTGAGCCAGAGCCCGTTCTCATGAACAGAGCCAGGAGCGGCGGCAACGGCGAGGACCAGGAGGAGCGGGAGCTCCGCCTCGAGGCATGGATCGGCAACCAGCGCAGCCGGGCCGCGACACTGTCCCCGGAGTGGGTGGAGCAGCTGTCCGCCATCGGCATGCGCTGGACGTGACGGTGGGCGTCGTCGTCCACCACCACCCCGGTAGCGGGACGGCAAGGCGGCCCGGGACGGCGACACCACCGCCGCACAGTGCCGGCACCGCGGCGGACGGCAGGGCGACAGCGCCACGGGACCGCGGCGCCACAGCGGCACGGCGGCACGGCGAGACACAGCGGCGGGGGGCCGCAGCGGCCCGACGCGGGACAGCGAAACGGCGCCGGGACCGCGGGGTGTCGGCAGGACGGCGACGCGGGACAGGGCAGCGGCGGCAGGACCACAGCGTGGGACGGCGGCGGGATGGCCTGGCTCGAGGCACCCACCACACCGAGCCACCCGGCGCCCGCACCCCGGAAACAGATAGACGACCAGGACGACGCGGCCGACGGGCCGAGCAGCGACGAGTCCACGGCCGGCGGGCCGACGGCGCGGCGGCGGCACGGCGCGACCGGCGGGCGGGACGGCACGGCCAAGGCCCGGGCGGACGGCACGGGCGGCGGGGCGGCGGTCGACGACCGCGACGGGCGGCCGGACACCGCGTACGGCGTCGACGCAGGGACAACGGGCGACGGGGCAGCAGCGACAGGCGCGAACGCTGGCACGGCGGCAAGCACTGCGAGGGCAGCGCGGCGAGGGCGGCACGGCGGCGTACCGGGGCCCACCAGAACGGCGGCCGCACGACGACAGTAGAAGGCGGCAGAAACACGAAGCGACGGGACGACGTGGAGAGCCTGGGACCCAAGCCCGCAGCAGCAACACGACGACGAAACGACCAGGCCCCCTCGGCGGCGAGGACGGCGGCCATCGTCGACGGCAAAACGGCGCGGCGAGACGGCGGTCGACGACGCGGCCGTACGACGGTCGACGACGGTGGTGATCGACGGGCGAGCCCCGATGGTCGGGACGGCGGCGGCACGGGCGAGTGGGACCGGCGCCCGCCCCGCAGTCACGAGCGCGGGCGCCAAGAGCCAGACCCACGACAGCGACACGGCAGGGGGCCGAGCGGCCGGCGGACGGACGGGCGGCGTGGGGCCGCGGGCGGCGGCAGCAGGACGGCACGGCGAGGCGGCGAGCCCGCGACAGCAGGACCTCGAAGTGGGCAGGACGACCGCGCCGCGCCGGTGCCGCAGGACAGCACGCCGGGACGCCGGGCGCGGCAGGGAGGCGGGGCTGCGGCGGCACAGCGGCGGACGGGCGGGCGGCCGTCAACAGTGGAACGCTGAACGAATCCACACAGTCGCGGGCGCCAGCACCCATCCTCGCCGGCCCGGCACCCTTCCCCAGCCGAACGACACCCCGGCCGCCGCGGCCTTCAAGCCCGCCGTAACCGGGGCACCTGGCAGGCTCAGCAGAGTGATCGCGGCACCGCGCAGGCACGACACCACCACCTCGACCGGCCGCTGGAGGAAGTCGCCTGCCAAGATCCGGGGCGTGTCCTGCGACAGGGCCAGCGCGACAGCACACGGCCCGTCCATCACGGTCGCCCGCCGCGCGCGGGCCGGGCTCTTGCCCTGCGCCAGGAGTTCGCGCCCGATCCAGTCGGCGTCCGGATGCCGGCCCTCCCCCAGGAGCAGCTCGGCCTGCCGCCCGCTCACCACCTCCCCGGCCCCCAAGCCGCCTCGCGGCACCCTCCCCGACTGGCGGCCGCTCGACGCCGAGATCGTCTTCAAGGGCGTGTGCCCCGACTGTCTGGGCGACGCCGTGGCCGAGGGCGACTGAAACCACCCTCGGCCACGGCGCTCCTCACACGGAACGCGACACGAACAGCGAGCCGCGCGTCAGCGCGTCGCGGCCATGGTCACGGCCAGGGCCACGACCCCGGCCGCCCACAGAGCCGTACGGCCCACGACTCCCCCGCCGCCGATGCGGCCGTCCGCCGTCGGGCGCCACAGCGCCGCCGGCTCCGACCACAGGTAGGCGGGGAAGCCGGCGCCGAACACCAGGCACGCGGTCAGCCAGTGTCCGGCGCTCGGCGCCCGGAGCCGCGCCCGGACGACGATGTCGACCAGGACGGTCGCCCCGGCCACGAGAACCGCCCAGGCGAGCCAGGCGGTGGAGATGAACCGCCAGTACAGCACCGGCACCAGGGCGGAGAGACCGCCCAGCCTCTCCAGCGGATCCTCCCTGTCGAAGGCGACCGGCACACCGCCGCCGCCCTTCCCCGCGAGTTCCTTCCGCACCAACGCCTCGAAAGCCGCCTCACCGCCCTCGCCCCCCGGAAGGGTCTCGAAGCGGTGCGTCAGCTCCTTGTCGCCGGCGAACCCGGTGGTCCACCGCACCCCCACTGCGTCGGGGGCGGTGTAGAAGACATGGACCACCGAGGTCCGGCCGGCGCGCACGTCGTCGAGCAGATCCCGCAGCGAAGCCTGGCGCGGCACCAGGTTCGACAGCAGGTCGACGACCGCGGCGAGCAGGAGCAGCAGCGCGAGCGCCCGGAGCGACCGGTGCACCGGGCCTCGGGCCCGTACGGGAAGACGGTCGAGTGCACGCACGGCCACTCCTGTCCCCTCTCTTGTCATCAGTCGGCGACGGTCAGAAATCGACCGTCATCGTCCAGTAGTAGGTCTGGTGCAGGGTGCCCATCTGCTTCCCCTGCCCGATGTCCGGAACGACGTGGGTCAGGGACTCCGTACCGGTCTCGTTGTACGCGGCGAAGGCGACCGTGAAGGTGCGTTCCCGCTTGTTGACGTTGATGACCTGGTGGATCTGATCGTAGGAGCCCATGAACGCCTCCGGAACCCCGGATCCCTTCGCGCCGTCGGTCAGCATGCCGGTGATGTCGTTGAAGAAGTTGGTCCTGGGGTCCTTGTAGGAGGATCTTCCGCCCATCGAGGCGGGGTCGATGTCGTAGTCGGCCGCCTGGATCTGCTGTCGGAGCTGGGCGAGGACGTTCAGGCTGTGCTTGTTGGTGGCGAGCTGCTGGGTGATGTGGCTGCCGGCGCCGAAGGCCCGGTTGCCGCCCTTGCCGTTCAGCCACTCGTTGAGCAGGTCGTTCCAGGTGTCGGTGGAGCCGATGCCCGCGAGGTCGTCACAGCCCGCCGCGACGCCGGAGGAGACCATGGCGCCTTTCGACGCACGGGGAGGTCTCCTGGGTGATGACCTGGACGTACTTCTTCAGGTCGACACCGAGCGCCTTGTAGAGGCCGCCCTTCCACTTCTTGGCGATGTTGTCGAGCGCGCGCTGGCAGGGGACGTCACAGCCGCCGCCACCGCCGCCGTTGCCGCTACCGCCGCTGGAGACCGGGATGTCGCCCTTGCAGGTGATCCCGTACTTCTGCGGCTCCATGCACTCGGGCACACCCTCGCCGGTCGGGTCGGCATACGTGACCGGGTTGTTGTTGGCGTAGGCGTACCCGTTGAGCGACTGCGCCTGGTCCAGGATCAGCTTCGGGTCGGCGCTGGTGAACTGCCCGATGGTCGGGTCGTACTGCCGCGCGCCGACATGCGTCAGCCCGGTGGTGGTGTCGACGGTCTTCCCCAGGAACCCCTTGTCGTCGGGCCAGGCTCCGCCAGTGACGGTGCCACGGGTCTGCCCGAAGACGCCGGTGTAGCGCTTGCTGAACGTCTGGGCGCTGGACGCGAAGGACGTCCTGGCGGCCGCGGAAAGCTTCCCGTGGGCCCTGGCCGCACCGGGACGCGGCACTGGCCGGACGGGGAGTTCCTGGACGTCGCGCTGAGCGCGGTACGCACCGAGGAACGCCAGGGGTACATCGAGCGCCTGGAGGCGTTCGTGGAACAGCACCGCGCCCGCCTGGAGGAGCTGCTGCGCGCGTACGGGCCGGGCAGTCGGCCCGCCTCCCACGGCCGGTACGCGCTGATCGGGCAACCGGAGACCCTGGTCGTCCTGGAGCGGATGGAGACCGTTCCGATGCTCCTGCACGGCCGGTGGGAGAAGGGAGCTGGAGACCGTCTTCCTGGACGACCTCGAGTTCGCGTGGGGGCCACGCATCCGCCTCAGCCGGTGAACAGCCCGGAACCAGCAGCGGGGCCGGACAGGGTGATCCTGCCCGGCCCCGCTGTCGTCGGGTCAGCCGAAGTCGAGCGTCTCCTGTGCGAAGTCGGCTGGGGCCGGGCTGGGCGGAGGCGGTAGTGGGATGGCGGCGGGCGCAGCGGTGGAGGCGCCGCAGCGGCGGCCCGGCGGCCCGGCGCCGCCCCGGGCGGGTGGGCCCGCTGCGGCGGCAGGGCGGCGGACAGCGCCAGGCAGCCGGACGGACACCAGCGGCACGACGGCCGGCGCAGCGGCGCGCTGGCGCCGCCGCGGGGCGGGCGCGGCGCGGCGGACGGGCGAGGTGACACAGGACGGGTGCCAGGAGCCAGGCTCGCGACAGTCAAAGCGGCAGGGGCGGCGCGGCAACGGTGGCCCGCCGCGGCCGCGGCGCGAGACACAGAGGTGAGACCGCGGGCGGCAGGGGCGCCACAACAGGGCCATGAAGCGGCGGGACGGCAGCAGGACCGCGAAGCGGCAGGACGCCGGCACCACGACGGAACGGGCGGGCGACACAGCCGAGGCACAGGGCGGACCGAGCGGCGACGGGGGCGCCGCAGCGGCGGAGGTGGGCGGGCCGAGCCGCGGCGAGCCCGCGACGGCAGGGAGTCGACGCGCCAGCCGCAGGGACGCCCCGGCGGTGCCGCAGGGGGGCGGCCCGGGCACCGCAGCAGGGGCGGCGGCCCGGGCGACGGGCCGAGCAGCGGCGGGGTCGGCACGACGACGGGATGGCGGCGGCGCGCCGGCGCCGCCGGGCGGCCGCGCTGCGGGACGGGCGCCCGGCGGCGGCCCGGCGGGGACACGACAGCAGCGGGCAGTAACGGGGATGTCGCAGCGGCACGGCAGACGGCAGAGCAACGCGACGGCGCGGCGGCAGCGGCACGGCCGAGACCCAGGGCGGCGGCAGGGTGTCGGCGCGGCGGCCCGGCAGGGGCAGGACAGCAACGGCGCGGCGCCACAGCAGGACCGCGAAGCGGCGGGACGCCGGTGCCGCGGGCGGCACACCAGGACGCCGGACGCGACGGCAGGACGGCAGGACGGCAGGACGGCAGGACCACGATCAGAACTCACCAAACCGAGACAGCGTCACCTCCAATGCGATAACGCCCCGGGACAGCAATACCCCACGGTTCTCTCACCGCCAAGACAGCGACCCCGCGCCCCGAAACCACCACCGACCAGCACCAACACACCCCGACCCCACTGTCTCCCACCCCACTGTCACAAAACCGAAAGATCGCAGCCGGAGCAGCGCGCCCCACGGGTCGACGCCAGCGGAGGCGGGAAGACGGCGTACGGCCGGACACCGCTCTCCGCAGCAGCACGGCGGCGCCGTACGGCGGGGCAGACGACGGTCGGTCGATGGTGGTGATCGACAAGCGAGCCCCGATGGCCGGGACAGTCGAACGCCACCCCCCGACAGCAACCGACGACGGAGCGGCAGAGCAGTGTCGAAGCGGTGGTCGACGACGGGCCGGGCGGCCGGACACCGCGCACGGCACCGACGCCAGGGGCAACGGGCGACGGGGCAGCAGTCGACAGCCAGCAGCGGGGCGAGGAGCCGGGATGCCGGCGAGACGAAGCCGGCGAGACAGCGACGGCGGCGGGGCAGGACGCCGCCCTCCGCGGCGAAGCAACGGAACCGACGGCCAGAGCCCGGGGACGTCGTCCGCACCGACGACAAACCGGTGCGGCGGGACGGCCGGACACCGCCCTCCGAAACGGCGGGACCGGCGGCGGGCCGGCGGAGCGAACGCCGTACGGCGGCCGGTGGAGCGGTGGCGCCGGCAGCAAGGCGAGAAGGCGGGCGACGGCAGGCCGAAGCAGCGATCGACGACAAGGCCGGGCCCTGTCACGGTCAGCCGGGAGGTGGAGGCCGTACGGGCGAGCGCCAGTGCCCGGGACGGGGCGGTGACGGGACGTCGGGACGATGGAGCGGCGGCAGGGAGACGAGGCGACGGGACGGCCGGACGGCGGTACGGGACGCCGTACGGGAGTCGACGGCGCTGGTGGTCGACGGGCAAGCGTTGGTGGCCGAGGCACCCGTACGGTCACGGCGCTGCGCGCCGAGTGGCGCCCGGCGACGACGTGCCGCCGAAACGGATCCGCCAGGTCTGCGGGGTCAGGCTGCCCGCACGCCCACAACAAGCGATAGCCCCCGGTCCGCCTCCCTCCCTGCCGGACCCGACCGTGAGGCGTCAACGGCGCGAAGCGGTTCCCTGCGGTCGACCGCCACCGGGAGGGGTCAGAGCTTGTCGGCCGCCCGGACCCGGTGGAGGTGGACGAGGACGTCGTAGGCGCGGCCGATCGCGAGGGTGGGCAGGGGGTCGGGGGTGAAGGTCGAGCCGGCGTCGTAGACCGGCCGGGGCCGGTTGAGCCAGATCCGGGCCTTGGCGGGTACCGCCCGCAGGTCCACGTAGAAGTCTCGGTACCCGACCTGGTCCAGGGTGTGCTCGTGCATGCCGGGGCGCGCCGCCGGAACGGTGACCGGCTTCCAGTCGCCGTCGAGGGAGGTGTCTTTGGTGAGGAAGGAGCCGCCGGCGAAGGTGAAGCCGAACGCCGCGTAGTCGCGGCCCAGGCAGTCGCGCAGGACGGTGCCCTGGGTGCGCGGGTACATGTCGGGATGGGTGGACAGGTAGCCGACGTGGCCGTTGTGAGCGGACAGCAGCATCCTGTGGCCGGTCTGGCGCTGCCACCACAGCACGTTGTCGGCCATGGCCTGGTCGCGCAGGCGCTCCGCGGCCGTGACCGAGGCCGGGTCCGTGAGGTCGACGGTGGCGAAGGCGAAGGTGTGCGCGATGTTCCGGGCGTGCTGCACGGTCCACGCGTAGTCCTCACCACCGGCTTCCTGGTGCCCGGCCACCAGGCCGAGGGCCTCCTGTGCCCGCGCGGCGTTCTCCTTGCGTTCCGGAAGCGGCTTGCGCAGGTGGGCGAAGACGTCGTCGAAGGGGCGCAGTCCCGCGTACAGCTCCTGGAGCCGGGGCAGTGCTTCCGGCCTGGCCGTAGCGACGGACGACAGGACCCGTTCGAAGATGTGGTCGCCGAGTTTCGGTGCCCCGAGGTCGTCGCCCATGAAGTGGACCCGGCGGTCGGGGTGGCGGGTGTTGTGGTCGCGCATCCAGCCGATCAGACGGACGAACTCCTCACGTTCCCAGGGGGATCCGGCCAGCGTCTCCCGTGCGATCCGCCGCGGATCGCCGGGGCCGCCCTGGAGGTACTCGTCGATCCTGAGCCCGGCCGACCAGCTCATTTCCAGGGCGAAGGTGGTGAAGTCGCGTTCCTCGACGAGGTGTTGGAAGACGCGGTGCTTCATGGTGAAGAACTCGTGCGACCCGTGCGTGGCCTCGCCGAGGCCCACCACTTTCGCGTCTCCGACCATGGCGTCCAGCGCCCGCAGGTCCGCCGTCGAACCGCCGGGCTGCGTGGAGCGCAGCGGGTGCGCGGCTCGTTCCAGGGAGCGTACGACGCCTGCGGGGGAGGCGGGGGTGGCGCCGGGTACGAAGGGTGGGGACGGGGCCGCGGAGGCCACCGGGGCGGTCACCGCCGTGGTGGCGAGCGCTGCCGTGAGCGCGAGCAGTCCTCGCCGGCCGATGGACTTGCTGTTCCCGTACATGGTGATCACTCCTCGTGTGCGGCGGCTCCCCGAGCCGATGCAGTGATCTTCATGCGTTGCGGCGCGCAGGGCGCTGAGGCCCCCCGCCGTCTTGTTCCGGGGGTCCTCCCCTGCAAGGGGCGGGGGATCGTCCCCACCGTCTTGGGGGGCCGACCGGATGGTCCGGCCGACACCGGCAACAAACAGGGTTGAACCATCAGGAAGTACGGAGGAAGGAAACCCCGGATGTTCGGCATGAAGACGGTCCGCCGCCAGGCGGCCCGCACGGTAGCGGTCTGCACGCTCGCGGTGACCACGTGCGCCACGCTGATGGCCGGCAGCGCGGGAGCCATCGTCAACGGGACCGAGCCGAGGCAACGCTACCCGTTCATGGCGGTGATCCCGGAGTCGGCGCCCGAGCAGGGGCTGTACGACGGCAACTGCGGAGCTTCGCTGATCGATCCGCAGTGGGTGCTGACGGCGGCCCACTGCTTGCAGGGCGACGGGCTTGAGCTGGACGGCTACGTCCGGATCGGCAGCACGGACCGAAAGTCCGGGGGGGACCGTCCGAACCATCGCGCGGACCTTCATCCATCCCGGCTACCTGAACGGTGACGGGAAGGCCGCCAACCGGGACGACATAGCCCTGGTCCGCCTGCACCGCCCCGTCTCCGAAAAACCCGTCCGGATCACGAAACGGCCGGGACGTCCCGGCGCCCCGACCCGGATCCTGGGTTTCGGCACCACCTCCGACACCGGGCTGCATCTCCCGGAGCGGCTGCGGGAGCTTTGGACGCGCCGGGGCGCCGAGACCGAGTGCGCCCCCGGACACGCCGATCGGACCCGGTTGTGCGCGGTCAGCCGCGTGCCCGCGGCCATGGCGTGCTTCGGGGACTCCGGCGGGCCGCAACTCCAAAAGGGCCGACACGGGCGGTGGGAGCCCATCGGAGTGGCCTCGGGACCGGGCAGCCCCGGTGTCCCCTGCTCAGCCGGGCCGGGCCTCTACACCAACGTGCCCGCTTACGCCGGTTGGATCCGGCAGACCATCAGGCACAACCCCTGAACCCGACAGTCACCTGGCATCACACCGCAACCCGTACAACGCCAAGCGCCAGCTACAGGACTGCGCCGGACACCCAACACAGCGAAGCCACTGCATTGACCCTCAGCGTTGTTCACGCGGTTGGGCGGGTGTCCGCGAAATGCGCTGTGACAGCGGTGATGGTTGCAGGTGGGGAGGCAGACTGCCAGGGCTGCTGTGCTTTCGCCGTTCGGAGGTGTAGGGCGGCAGGTGGGGCGACGGGGCCGGGACGCCGTACGAAGGTCGACGAGGGTGGTGGTCGACGGGCGAACCCCGGTAGCCGAGACGGTCGAACACCACCCACGACAGCCAACGACGGGACGGCGGGACGGTGGAACGGCGGCGCCAGCAGCAAGGCTCGCGACAGTCAAGGCGGCAGGGGTGGCGCGGCGACGGTGGCCCGGCGGTGCCGCGGGGGGCCCGAACACCGCAGCAGAGGCGGCGGCACCGCAGCAGGACGGCGCGGCGGCGGGACGGAGCCGCCGCGGAGGGACGGCCACGGCCGACGTGAGGCCGTGGCGGCAGCGCGGCCCCGACGGCGCCGCGGGGGACGGCGGCAGGGCGGCGACGGTCGGCGCCCGCCCCGCAGTCACGAACGCGGACGCCAAAAGCCAGACCCACGACAGCGACACGGCAGGGAGCGAACGGCCAGCGGACGGGCAGGTGGGCCTCGGCCCGCTCCCGCGCCACGACGAGCGGGCATCGTCCTCGGCACGGGCCCGGTCCAGCAGGACGGCGGCGATCGGCTGACACACCCCGCCCCGCCCCGCCGGGCCGGCACAGGCACAGGCACAGGCACAGGCACAGGCACCGATCAGCGTGACCAGAGCGGGCACTGCCGCGGCGCCGACTCGGCGCCGCGGCCGAAGCGAACGGCGCCGGGCGCCGACTCGACGGCACGGCCAGAGCACCGGGGTCGGCTACGGGGGTGGTGTGGGCGGTATCTTCACCCGTACCACTTCGGTTCCGTCCTCGTTGTGCTGCTGTGCCCAGCTGGTCATGGCGGTGTGGCAGGAGTGGTCCAGGTGATGAAGCCCGGACAGGTCGAGGTCGATAAGCCGGTCGGGCGGAAGGGCCTCCAGCGTATCCAGGATCTTGGGCAGTCGCAGAAAGGTGGCGTTGCCGGTCAGCCGGACGCGGATGCGTCGGGCGTGGCTGTCGTCGACCTCCAGGTGGACGACGGAGGTTTCCCAGGCCGCCTTGGCTACAGCCATCAGCAGCCCGAGCAGGACACCTTCGAACATGTTCGTCGCGACGATGGCTAGCGCGGTCACCACTAGGACGACGGCCTCACCGCGATGCTCGCGCCACAGCGGCACCAGTTCCCGGACCGGGATCAGCTTCCCGCCCGCATGGATCAGCACACCGGCGAGCGCCGCCAGTGGGATGACTGCGAGAGCCGCAGGCAACAAGGCGGCGAACAGCAGCAGCCACACCCCGTGCAGCACACGTGAGACCTTCGTTTGGGCGCCGGCCCGGACGTTGGCGGAGCTGCGCACGATCACCGCGGTCATCGGCAGTGCGCCGAGCAGCCCGCACACCGTGTTGCCCACTCCCTGGGCCATCAGTTCCTTGTTGTAGTTGGTGCGCGGACCGTTGTGTATCCGGTCCACCGCCGCCGCGCTGAAGAGGGACTCGGCGGAGGCGATGAGGGCGAAGGCCACCACCGTGCCGAGCACCGCCATGTCACCAAGACGGAAGAAGTCGCCCAGGTCCAGCGGCTGGAGTGACTTGATCAAACCCTGCACTTTGACGGTGGCGACCGGCAGGTCCAGCACGGCCACGGCAATGGTTGCGAGCGCGACGGCCGCGAGCGGCGCGGGAAACGCCTGCGATAGCCGCCCAGCCACCCGCTTCCACAGCCCCAGCACGGCGATCGTCCCCGCCCCCACCAGGAACGCCGACACGGCAGTGCGGCTGGAGGCGGTGTCCACCACCAGAGTGGGAAGGTCACCGATCTTCTCCGGCCCACTGCCCGGAGCCGACAGATCCACCATGGCGTACACCTGGCCGAGGATGAGGACCAGTCCGATCCCCGCCAGCATGCCTTGTACGACCGCGACCGAGATCCCTCTGAACCAGCGCCCGCACCGCGCAGCGCCCAAGGCCATCTGGAGAACGCCGGAAGCGAGCACGATCACCCCGAGTGCGGCAAGCCCATGCGTCTGGATCGCCTCGTACACCAACACCGTCAGGCCTGCGGCGGGACCACTGACCTGGAGCGAGCTGCCGGGCAGGATGCCGGCGACCAGGCCGCCGACGATGCCGGTGACCAGGCCCAGCTCTGCGGGCACGCCCGAGGCGACTGCCACCCCCACACAAAGCGGCACGGCGATGAGGAAGACCACGAGCGAAGCCATCACATCGCTGCGCACGACGCCCGCGGGCGGGGCAGGTAGACGGGAGAACATCAGTCCCTCACGGTGCGGTGGTCAGGACGGAGGAGCGGCGGCACGCGCCTGGGCAGGTTGCCGGCTGCGGTCTGGGACCCGCGGACCCGCCCACGATTTCTCTACAGACACGTAGAAGCATAAGGTCGTCCCAGTCTGTCCCGTCCGTAGCGCAACGCGGCGAACAGACGGCGGCACGACGGCCTTCCTACGGCCCGTCTCTGGCCGCCAGACTGAGACGGGCAGCGCAGCAGCGGCGCCAAGCAGGCCCACGGCAGTGCGCGCCCGAGACGGGACGACGGCCGGAGACGCCGTACGAAGGTCGACGCCAGCGGTAGTGGTGGTCGACGGGCAAGCACCGACGTCCAGGACAGTCGGACACCACACCCGACAGCGAGGTCGGCCGCCGGGGTGGCCGGCTTCCCCGAGGCCGGGCCGGTCGCGCCCTGGGAGTGGACGCCGGACATCGCCCACTGTCGGGCTTCGGCGTCCGACAGGTTCAGCACCTGTGTCTCCTGGGCGCGGCCGCGGGGGACGACTTGGACGCGGCCGTCGTGCTGGCTGGGCATCGGGATGGGGCTGACCGGCGGGCACGGGCATGTGCCAGGCGTTGAGGCTGTAGCGGACCAGGATGCGGGTGGAGAAGTTCTCGCGCATCTCCGGTCCGCCGATGGCGCGGGCGGTGGCGGACTGCGCGACCAGCAGGACGTGGAGGCGGACCTGGCGGCCCATGAAGAGGATCTCGGCGAGCGCGTCGACGGCCGAGGAGGTCTTGGGGTTGCCGGGCTCCCAGTGCCACACCGGCAGCTGGACGTGCGGCACCTGGCGCAGGTGGACGGGGGTGGCGCACCGCGGCAGGCCGGCCAAGGACAGCGACCACCAGGTCGTGGCCGCTGGGCGTTGAGCAGCTGGTTCAGCGCGCGAAGATCATGATCAGGATGCCGGTCGCGATCGCGCTGATGAGCAGCGATCCCAGGCAGCCGATCCGGTTACTGAAGAAGAACATGACACCCGACTACCCCGAAAACACCTGAAGGTAGCCGCAGGAGCGGTAGCAGCTCCGTGGCCGACGGGGAGGAACACCAGACCGGCCGGGGTCGTGCCCGCGTAGATGGTTCAGTCCGGTCGCGGTGAACGGGATCCTCCCGCCGTAGAGGTGGTGGCCACCCTTCTGCCGCTTCCCCTGCCGCAGGTGGTCGCCCGTTGCCGACCGCGGAACAAAGTCAACGTCGGCGGTCCCGCTCAGCCCAGGGGCTCGGCCAGCTCCGGGATGTACCGGACGTCCTTGAGAGGTGCTGTGAGCTGTGCGCCGAACTTTTCCACGACGGTGCCTGCGGTGCCGACGTGCACGACCTGGAGGGCGACGCGGGTGTCTTGTCCGCGCAGGTCGATCCGCACACGGGGGGAGCCGCCTTCGGGCTTCATGTCCACGATCCGCTCGTCGGGGTACCCGGCGCGCTTGAGCGCGGCTCGCACCTCGGCAGCGTTGCCGCCCGTGCCCTTGAGGGCCGCGGTGACGTGCGTGGCGAACTTGTCCGCGTAGCAGGTCTCGGGCTCGGTGAGCGCAACCGGCTCCAGGAGGTTCTCGTCGGGCATGGGCGGTACCGGGTCGTCGGTGGCCGGCGGATCGGCGGGGTCGGGGTCCGCGGGCAGGGGGGCGCGGTCGCCGGGCTTGCCGGAGGGCTCGCCGGAGGGGCCCGGGGGGATGGTGGGGGCATCGCTGGGGCCGAGGGTCTTACCGGTCTTGGTGCCGTCAAACGGCGGGCAGCCATCGGTGACCTCGAAGGACAGTTTCATGAAGTCAAGCTGCGGATGGTCGGCGTCCCCGCCCCCGGGTACGGAGACGGCATTGCCCGTCTCGACCGTAGCGACCGAGTGCGTGCCGGAGCAGGCGGCGAGAGAGAAGGTGAGCACGCCTAGAGCTAGGACGGCTACGGAGTGTGCTGTTCGAGACATGCCGACAACGTACAATCGCATGCTTGACATGGCCATGAGTACGCGTACTCATGGGCAAAACGGAAGAGCTGACTCCCAAACAAATCCCTTGCCCGCGATACCTCCCCCTCATGACAGCGACTTGGTTGTGCTCCCAACCACCGGCGGGCGGGCGGGCGGACACCGCTCTCCGCAGCGGCCCGGTGACGGCGGGCCGGACAGCGGTCGACGACAGTGGTGGTCGACGGGCGAGCGCCAGTGGTGGTCGACGGGCGAGCGCCAGTGGTGGTCGACGGGCGAGCGCCAGCGGGCGGAGGCGGCCGGACACCACTCCCGGCAGGCGACGACGGCACCGTACAGCGGCCGGCCGGGTGGCGGGGCCTCGTACGGGCGAGCACCGGCGACGGTCGACGACCAGCAGCGGGGCAGGGGCGCCGGGATACCAACGCGGCGAAGGCCAGCGGTGGGGCGGCGCGCTGGAGGGCAGCGTGCAGGTCGGCGATCTGCTGGACGCGGATCTCGGCCGCGGGGGCGGGGGCGGGCGGGGTGTCCATGAGGGGTTCTCCTTGGTGGTCGGTCAGGTGGGGCGGGCGATCAGGGCGGTGGCGTTGTCCGCGTACGGGTCCCGCTGCGCGCGGGCACGATGGACAGCGTCGTCGACCAGGCGCTCGGCGGCGGTGCGCGGGTCACCGTTCAGGTAGTCGGCCAGGTCGCGGTCGGCATCCTCGTGGGGCTCGTAGGCGCCGTCGGAGGCGAGGAGCAGCCACCCCGGCCGGGCCGGGGTACGCAGGTGCTCGATGGCCGGGTGGCCCCACCACCGTTCGGTCTCCTCGTCGTCGCGGATTCCGCCGAGGCAGGCGGTGATCAGGTTGCGATTTCCGTGGCCGTCGTAGGCGCGGCGGGCGTTGTGGTCCTCGCTCAGCAACCGCAGAGGCCCGAGTCCGTCGAGAAGGAGGTAGGCGCGGGCGTCGCCCGACCAGGCGACGGAGAACAGGCTGCCGGGGACGTGGACGGCGACGACGGCCGCCGCGCAGGGCAGGTCGTGATCGGGGTCGCGCCGGGCAGGATCGGCGGCGTAGCGGTCGTACTCGGCCCACAGGCCGGCTACCACGTCGCCGCACACGGCGGCGGCACGGGCCAGACGGCGGGACGGAGCGGGGCCCGGGCAGCGGCAAGCCCGCGGCGCCGCAGCAGGACCGCGAAGCGGCGGGACGGCGGCGCCGCGGGCGGCACACCGGGGGCCGGACGGCGGGGGGCCGGGCAGCGGCACGGCGACGGGACCGCGACGGCACGGCGGAGGCAGGCGGCGGGACGGCGGCGCCGCGGGTGGTGGCAGCGCGGCGACGGGCGGGCGGGCCTGCAGGGGACCGCGACGGCGCCCCGGCAGCCCGGCACCGCACCAGGACCGCGAGGCGGCGGGACAGCAGCGGCACGGACGGCACGCCGGGCGCGGCGGGGGGCGAGGTCGCGGGCCGAGCGGCGGGACGGCCGGCGGGCGAGCGGACAGTGCCGAGCGGGCGGGACGGTGGCGGCCCGACAGGACCGCGAAGACAGCGGCGCGGCGGCGCCCGGGCGGCGTCAGCAGTGGAACGCTGAACGAATCCGCGCAGTCGCGGGCGCCGGCGCCCACCCTCGCTGGCCCGGCACCTTCCCCAGCCAGACGACGCCGCAGAGGCACGGCGGCCGCGGCGCTGCGGGCGGCGGGACACCGGGCGGGACGGCGACGCGGCGGGACGGCGGGCCGCGAAGCCGCACCGCCCACGGCAGCATCAACACGGCAAGCAGCGCAGAGCCACGGTGACACGGTGAGGGGCAAGACAGCGACCTCGCGGCGGCACGGTGTCGACACGACAACGGCAGGGACGCCGCAGCGAGGCACAGTGGCGGGGGCGCCGCAGCAGGACGCGGGGACAGCGGAACGGAGGCGGCGGGGATGGGACACGACGGGCGGCGGCGCCGCGGCAGGACCACGAAGGCGGCGGACGGCGCGGCGCCGTGACGGGACCGCAGCAGCAGGACCGCGAAGCGGCGGGACGGCGGCACCGCACCGGCACCGCGGACGGCACGGGGCAGCAGGGCGCCACGGCGGCGGCGCGGCGAGGCGGCGGGCCACCGGGCCTGTGTGGCGTCGGCGCACCGAGCGGGCCGAGCTGGACAGCGGCGGGCGGCGGCACGGCGACCCGGCCAGGCACGGCGCGCAGGAAGTCGAAGACGGCAGGAACGGGCAGCGCTGCGGCGACCCGGAGAGCGCCGGGACCCCGGCCGAGGGCAGAGCTCAGCGACCGGGGTCTTGGTGTTCGCCCTGTCAGACGAGGTTGTGTGGTGTGCTTCTGTTATCCGCAGGTAGCCACCGCTCACCCGTTGGTCTTCTGCACCCCCGCATACGTGATTGTGTCGCTGGAGGCGCCGCACCATCGCGCGCTCCTGGCGTTCGGGCCCGGCGTCTTCCACGGCCCTTGAGCGGTGTAGATGCTCCCGGTGGACCGTTTGCAGGTGATCGTGACCCGGAACTGGCCGTTCCCGCTCGTACAGGTGGCCTCACCGAGCCCGTTCGTGAACTTCCTGGCCGTGCAGCCAGACGGAGCCGCGATGACGACATCCGTCGTGCCGGGCGCGAGACGGAGCTCGTCGCGAACAGCCCCCGTCAGGGTCTGCGACTGCGCGGCCGCCACCCCCGGGGCGCCGATCGCGAACGCACCAACTGCGAGAATCCCCGCACCAAGGACGCGCATACGGTTTTCGAAGAACACTGGGCCTCATCCTTTCAAGTCGATTTACCCTTACGTAAGGTCAGGTCCTGACAGCGAACGCCGCCGACACCGGCCACGGCACGGCCGCCACAGCAGATTCCGGCACTCCACATCGGAATCTCCTGTCGGCTGCGAACCACTCCGTTCCAGAAGTTAGGCCCGCCGTCCTGGGACCCCTCCCGGCTTGACGAGCGCAGGCCGAGCCCGGCCCATGGTCACCTGATCACTGAAATGTGAAACAGACACTTATCGGCAGAACAGCTGGGTGGGCTCGTTGTCGTCGACGTACACGTACTTGCTGCCGTCCCAGGTCCAGTAGGCCGTACACAGGGTGTCTCCGCTCTGCTGGCTGGTGGAGTAGGAGTTACTCGTCGTCGCCCACTGCCACTCGCGCCTAGTCGTTACCGCCGCGGTAACCGACCAGGCCTTCGCTCCAGCCGGCGTAGTGAGGGCTGGAGTTGTACAGGCCGTACCAGTCCTTGGTGCTCTACGGACGCCCTTTGAAGCCGATGACGACCTTACCGGCTCGGCATTGGGGGGGGTGACGGCCGTGGGCGTCCCTGCTGCGGAAGCCGGCGCGGCGAGAACGGCGACGAAAGCAGCGGTCGCTGCGGCGAAAGAAAGTGCCTTACACGTGGGGCATCTCACTCCTTCCTTCTTGTCGAGGATGGAACCTGTTGCCAGTACAGCACACGGACCGTCAATCATTTCACCGTTCTGCCTCTAAACCCCGCTAAAAGGTACGCAGCCATATCAAAGAGATCGAACTTTGATCGCTTTTCGACCTTCCGTTCGAATTGATCAGTCGCGATACTCAGCCTCGTTCCAACAGATCACCAGCAGACAACGGCCCACCCCTTCCATGACCAGTGCGCAGACCGCCCCCGCACCCCAGGCCGCCAGCCGATACCCTGCGGCTGTCACGAAACCGAAAGATCGCAGCTGCCCGTCAGGTACATGCCTTCGTGCCGCGGGGTGGGTCGCCGTCTCCGCGGGTGATGTGAAAGGTCACCGGGATATTCTGCAGGCCGGGACCGGGTGGATCGATAGCGGTGACAATCAGCCGGATCCAGCCGCCGTCTTCTCCTGTGATGACGGCGGATTCCCCGATCGCCACCCCTGTGGCCGTGCAGCTGCGCGTCGGGGTGATGACGAAGTAGCTCACGCCTTTCTCATCCAGGGCGGTGACGTTGATGCCGATGTCTTTCTCCGGCGTCCACTCGGTCGGTGAGGAGGCGATCGGGTGCATCTTGGCGGTCAGCTGTCTATGGGCTGGCAGGGCGGTGCTGGGAGTTTGCACCGCCCTGGTGGGGGCCGCTTTCGTCGACCGGGCGGTGGGTGCGCTGTCGGAGGGTTCTGGACCAGGGGTGCCCGAGGTGACCGGGGGGCGGGCACCGGTGGTGTCGGTGGTGGCGGTGAGGATCGCGACGCCGGCCCAGCCCAGCAGGAACACGGCGACAGCCGCAGTGGCTAACGTCCAGGGCCAGGTGCGTCTTGGGCTGGCCGGAACCTGTCGGGCATGGTCGTGTGATCCGTCCGCCGCTTGAGGCGGGGGGGAGGGTAGTTGGTCGTTTCGCTCCGTGGGCGGGGCGGGTGTGGTGGAGCGGGCGGCGTCGGCGCGTTTCCAGCGTTCCAGGCACGCGGCCACCGCGGGCTCGCCGCCCAGCGCCCAGGCGATGGGCTCCGCAGTCTCCCAGCGAGGGAGTCGTTTGCCGCTGAGGATGTCGGAGATGGTGCTCTCCCGCACGGTGGCATCCGGGTACCGCGTTCGGCTCCGCCGCACGATGGTGGTGTAGCTGGGCTTTGCCGCTTCCCGGTGGAGCTCGCGCATCCAGGCGGCGAACTCCGCGACCGGTTCTGTGGCCCTTCCGGTTTCTTCGGAGTCATTCGCTGTCATTCGGTTTCCCCCTAAGCCCAGGTCATGGGTGGCTCACTGGTGCCTGTCCGCACTCGTCGCTACCCCATCGAGGCTCATCGTGTACGTGCTCGCCGTTCTCGCCCTGCTCATCCTTGCCGGTATCGCGATCGGGCGGATCGCCTACCAGAACCCCGCCCTGGGCACCGCCATGGTCACCGCTACCACCGTCCTCGCCCTCATCTACACCGTCCTGCAGAACTGACCCAGCGCCCGCGCCCCCGGCCCGGGGCGACGGGACCAGTCGGCCGGGGCGCGATGAGCACGCCCCGGCCGAGCAGGCTCTGAACACCGGGCATGAGCGCCACGAAGGCCGCCCATGCCCGAGTCGGCTTGAGCGACCCCTTGGCCGGCCCCCGTACCCCTCAACCCCACCACCGTCGGCAAGGGCACGCCGAGGAAAGTGGCCCACGGACCGAGCCGAGGAGCCGGGATTTCGAAACACGACCGGGGAGGGCCGGGCAGCAGGCCGCACACCGGCCGGCGAGCGGTCGGCATCGAGCCTGGCACCCCCCCCTTGCTTCGCTGGGTCATCGCTCCCCCTTGCAGGGCTAACCCGGCGGCCCTTCACAGTGCCGCCACCGGCCGCAGCGGAACTTCGAACCGATCACCAGGCGCTGCCCACGGCCGGTTGCTTCCCCGGCCTTCCCGGCCGGGACGGCAGGACCTTTTTCACTGACCGGAGGTCACCCACCATGCTCGACACCCTGCTCACCCTCGTGCTGCCCCTGGCGCTGTGCCTCGCTGTGGCCTGCCTGACCGTCGTCTGCGTCGTCGCGCTCAGCCAGGCCCGCCGTACCGACACCGTCGAGGTGGTCCGGGCACTGCCGGAACTCGCAGCCGTCTTCCTGCGATTCCACCGACAGCGACGACGCTGAACACACCCCTACCAGCAAGCGTCCGACCGTCCACCCGCCGATCCGTTGCGGGCGAACGGCCGGGCGTCACCCTCCGCGGTCGAAGTAACGGAACCGACGACCGGGGCCCGGGGATGTCGTCCGCGCCGACGACGGCGCCGTACGGCGGCCGGTGGAGCGACGGCGCCAGAGCGAGCGGCGGAGCCTGCGTCTGTGGCCTGTGGGCCCCGTTTTGGCGCTGGCCTTCACCCTCGCGCTCGTGGTGGCCGCCACCGTCTTCTATACCGCGTGGGACCTACTGGGGGCCCGGGAGGTGAAGACCGAACAGCGCATCGACTCCAAAACGCTGTTCGAGCCGGTCAAGCTGTCCTTCGGGGTGGTAGCCGGAGCCAGCGCACTGGTCGCTTTGGTGGTGGCCTACCGGCGCCAGCGCGTCGACGAGGACGGTGCGCTGCGTGATGCCACCCGGTTGCACACCGAGCGGTTCGCCACCGCCGTCTCCCAGCTCGGGGACGACTCCGCCGCCGTGCGCCTGGGCGGTGTGCCCGAGTACGACGCAGAGGCTGCTGGCGAAGCGCCCGGCCTGCGCGAGGCCCTCGGCCTGGACGAGTCGGCCGCCACCCGCACCGGCGCGGACGACGCCGAGCAGCGGGCGCGCGCTCTGGTGCAGGCCATGGAGGACGCCGGCTGGGTCCCGAAAGCGGTACCGGAGGTCTGCGCCGCCGTGCCCGCCGAACGGCGCGGCCAGGTGGCCGCGACCCTGGACTTCGTGGAGCCCGACGAGGTCGGCGCGCGGCTGGCCGGCCACCCCGAGGTGACCGAGGTGCACGACCTGCACGTCTGGTAGATCGCCTCGGGCGAGGTGTCGCTCTCCGCGCACGTCCTGGTCGTCCCGGGCGGGGACTGCCACACCGTACGGGCGCGGCTGGAGACCGTGCTGCGCGAGGAGTACGGCATCACCCACACCACGCTCCAGGCCGACCACGCCCCCTCGCCCCGCGACCCGCTGCCGGCGCCGCAGGGGCACTGCCTGACCTCCCACGGCCCGGTGCACCGGGCGGCGGCCCCCGAACCGGCGCGGGTGCCGGGGGCGTAGGACGCCTTCCGGCCGGCCGGGTCCCGGCGGGGCGACGGCGCCGTTCCGGACTCCCGGGCGCAAGCGCCGCTGTCCGGATCGGGCCCCTGTGCGATCAGGCGGGCTGCCGGCGGGGGGAGCGCGGAACCATACTGTGCGCTGGTATGCGGCCGGTGCGTACGGGCCGTCAGGAGCGCCCGGCGCGGGCGTCGTCCCGGAGGGAAACCCACATGGAACAGCACGCGTCCCGTCCCGTCGACCAGCGGATACCGCAGACGTTCCGAGGCGAGGCGACGAAGGAGGCGCCGGCCGGCGGCGGTCCGGCCGCCGGCGCCGCCGCCCCGGCGCGCTTGGACGCCGCCGGCTCCTCGGACCTCGACACCGCGCTGGAGGTCACCAAGAGCGCGATCTTCTTCATCCTCGATGAGGGGGTGCCCTTCGTGGGGCCCTTCCTGGCGTTCGGCTTCAGCACCTTGTGGGACGTCCTCCTGCGCCCCGGCACGGATGTGTGGGAGCAGTTGCGATCCCGGATCGAGAACCTGGTCGACCAGAAGATCGGCGACTACCACTACAAGCTGTGCCGGGACAAGGTCAAGGGCTTCAGCGACGCGGCCCAGACGTACCGGAGATTCGCCCTGCAGAAGGAGAAGGACTGGGCCCAGATCGCCATACAGGCCACGGCGCTGCAGCAGTCCATCGTCGCGGCGCTCCCGCTGTTCCAGGAGGAGGACTACGCCCTGCCGCTGACGCCGCTGTTCGTCCAGGTCGCGAACCTGCACCTGTCCCTGCTGCACGACCTGGCGGCCTACGGCGAGCAGATGGGGCTGCAACGGTCCAGCGTCGACCAGTACCGGTCCATGCTGGACGAGGTGGTGTCCCCGCACGGCGACCGGAGCTATGTGAGGTGGGTGACCGACCAGTACCAGGCAGGCCGCAGCAAGCTGCCGCGCGACACCCAGCACTGGCTCGGCGACGCGAAGAACGCCGCCAAGCTGATCGGCTACGACCGGAATTTCTGGCTGCAGTCGATGGACTACGCCACCTATCTGTGGCCGAAACTCCACTCGGACCCCGTGCCCACCGACCGGTTCACCGACCGGACCGTCTACCTCGGCCCGTTCGGGAGCGCCGATTGGGACTGGTACGACGGCTTCCAGGTGCCGGGGCCGGCGCCGCGCGGCCTCTTCTCCGGCCTGGAGGTGTGGAGCTGGGACCGGGTCGACCAGATGGACCGCGCCTTCGGCTGGCCGGAGAAGCAGTGGACGGGCCGGGTAGGCAACCCCGGCGGCTCGTCCGACCCCGACGAGAAGGACCACGGCGCGGGCGGCACCTGGTCCTTCACCCCCGAGGACTACATGACCAAGGTCACCGTCCAGGCGGGGCAGGGCGTCTACAGCTTCCGGTTCACCACGAACACCGGGTGGAGCAGCCACCAGTGCGGCCGGGACATCGGCGGCGACGGCCCCCTGTACTGCGTGACCGACTTCGGAATCGCCAACCACCAGGTGGTCGACGTCCAGCCGCACGGTGCCAACGGCGGCTACACGAACATGGACGCCCTGATGGTCGCGTTCCGGCCGGTCACCGAGCAGGTGGGCCACGGTTTCCCCCTCGGCGTGGACGCCGTCGTCCCTCTCGGGGACCGCGGGTACTGGTTCTTCCGCGGTGACAAGGCCCTTAGGACCGACAAGGCGGGTACCGGCATCGAGGTGCCGGTGGGTCGCCTGACCGATCCCAGGTTCTGGCCCGGGTTGGCCGATACCGCCTTCGCCGGCGGCTGCGACACCGTCTACCGCACCCCGGAGGGCGGCTGGCGTTTCTTCAAGGGAAACCTGGTGCTGGAGACCGACGGCGCCGGGGAACTGCGCACCGGGCCCGTGGACTTCGCCGGCGCGGCGTACTGGCCCGCTCTGGCCGGCACCGCCTTCGCCAGCGGCATCGACGCGGTCTACGGCAAGGACGACGGTACCTGTTGGTTCTTCAAGGACGGCGACTGCGCCCACGTCAGCGCCGACGGTCGGCGCCTGCTCTTCGCCGATCGGATCATCCACGAAGAAGGCTGGCCGGGACTGACAGGCACGGTCTGCGAGACCGGCGTCGACGCGGTCTATCTCGGCGGCGACGGATTCTGGCTCTTCCGCGCCGATCAGTGCCTGAAGACGGACTTCAGCGGACGGCTCTGGTACGAGCCCGGGGCTCTCACCGCCGAAGGGCGCTGGCCGGTACTCCTGGACTGCGGCGTCAACCTCACGACCTGACCGCTGGCCTTCCGCGCCGGTCGCAACAGAGTGTGATCAACGGCTGGTGGGGGGTCACGCTGCCGCGCCTTCACGCGGATTCGGCCCGGAGAAGGGGTCCAGGCCGATTCCGCTCCCGAATGCCCGAATTGATCTACTTTCGCGCGGGTGCTGTCACGCGGCATCCCGGCAACGTGACAGGGGCGCGTGACACCTTCAGGAGGCGCTCGGTGAGCGTGACAGGGGTGATCAAGGTCTGTGTCCGGTGACAGCGAACCCGGACCATCTGCCACCGCAGTTGGATCACCGTTCGGTTCGTGACAGCAAAGTTGGACCGGGAGCCCAGAGGCCACAGTCGTGGCGTCACTGCCCCCACCTTTCTCGTCCCGAGCGATGCCTACGAAGTCGAGGAGGGTGCCGGGGAGAAATCCATGCTTGACCTCAACCATGATTTAGGGATGAGTGTCGAATCATGACCACCCACGACTCGACGGTTCTCCTCTTCCGGAACACCATGCGCATCACCGACGGTCACCTGGAGAGCTTCCACGACGCCATCGCCAGGGCGGTTGCGTTCGCAGAGCAGCACGGGCCCCAGCTGATGGTGGAGACCTTCGTGGACGAGCAGCGGATGCTCGCTCACAGCTTCCAGCTCTATCAGGACTCCGACGCGGTCCGCCTCCACTGGAAACTGGCGGACCCGTACATCCAAGAGGTGATGAAGCACTGCAAGGTAGAGCGCTTCGAGGTGTTCGGTGCACCGGACGCTGATGTGGCAGCGGGCGTGCGCTCGGCTCTCAGCGAGCAGTGCGTGCTGACGTTCAGCCCGCGCATCGCTTGCTTCGTCCGCTTCACCACCGGGCCCCGCTCATAGTCCCCGGCTCCTCATCGCTCGACACCAGCGGTCCAACTCCAATAGCAAACGATCCAGCATCACTGTCAGAGGACAAACGCGGCGAGCGCGCCGACGGCTTCGGGCTCGGTGGTGGCGAGCCGGGCCGCGAACGCCAGCTCGTCGACGCCGGCGTCGGGGACCAGGCGGGCGAGCTCGGCGAGCAGCGCGGCGTGCGCGAGGACCGGCGGCGTCAGAAGGCCGGCGGCTTCCTCGCGGGCGGCCGGGCCGGCGTAGTGCCCGCGGTGCGCGGCCAGGGCATGGGCGCGCCAGGCCTCGACATCGGCCTGGACGTACCCGCCGGCCCGCCGGGTCAGCTCGTCACGGACGGCTTCGTCACCCTCGGCCGGCTCGGTCTGCCCCAGCGTGCCGAGCTCGCGCAGCGCCTGGAGCTCGCCACCCCGGCCGGACGCGGCACGCGGGATGTCGAGGCGGCAGGGGCGCCCCGGCAACACCGCGAGACACAGTGGCCGGGGCGCCACAAGCAGGACCGCGAAGCGGCGGCACGACAGCGCCGCGCCGGCGCCCCGGGGCAGCACGCCGGGGCGCCGGGCGCAGCGGGGGCCACGGCGGCACAGCGGCGGACGGGGCGGACGGCACGGCGGACGGGTGGGCGGCCGTCAACGGTGGAACGCCGAACGAACCCACGCAGTCACGAGCGCCGACACCCACCCTCATCGGCCCGGCGCGGGCCCCGTCGACGGCGGCCCGCCAAGCTCCATGGAGACAAGGGCTACGACTACGACCACCTACGGAAATGGCTCCGCTTGCGCAATATCATCCCGCGCCTCGCCCGCAGAGGCATCGAGTCCTCCCAGAAGCTGGGCCGCCACCGGTGGACTGTGGAGCGAACGGTGGCGTGACTGGCTGGGTGCCGTCGCCTGTACCGCCGCTACGAGCGTAAGGCCGAACATTTCCTGGCCTTCACCGGTATCACGGCCACCCTGATCTGCTCCCGCCGACTCGGCGACTGAGCCGTCCCCTATGATCTCGACCATGGGCAACTTCTCCTGAGCGGCCGCGACGGTCCACAGACATTCGCCCGGCAGGTGCCGGGCTCCGTCAGCGTGCCCGCACGCTCACCCCAGGAGAAACCACCACACCATGTCCGTTCACTCTGCCCGTTCCGCCCTGGACGACCGCATCGCACGCCTGCGACAGCTCGCCCACGCCGACACCCGGCTGGAGGGCGTACTGCTCTACGGCTCGTGGACCGTGGGCGAGGCCGACGCCCATTCCGACATCGAGGCATACCTCTACATCCAGGACGACCGCCTCGCCGACTTCGACGGCCCCGGCTTCCTGGCACAGCTCGCACCGCTCCAGCTCTCCTACACCAATATGTACGGCATCCTCTCCGTCATCTTCGACGACCTGATGCGCGGCGAGTTCCACCTCACCCCCGCCGGCCCCGGCATTGACGAGGTCCCCACCTGGCAAGGCATGGTGCACCTGCCCCGCCCCGACGACGCCGTCCTGCTCGACCGCACCGGCCGACTCACCCAGGCCGCCCGACAGCTGGCCACCTTCCAGCCGCCCGAGCCGATGACCACCGCCCAGCAGCTCACCAACGAGCTGACCAACTGGACCCTCATGCTCGCCCACGTCCTGGCCCGCGGCGAGATCGCCCGCGCCCACGCCCTGCTGCACACCGTCATCGCACCCCAGCAACTGCAGCTCTGCCGCCTGTTGCGCAACAGCACAGCCCACTGGCTCACCCCCAGCCGCGCGCTCGAACAGGACCTGCCCGACACCGACCGCCATCGCTACGCCGCCACCACAGCCGCCGCCCGCGACCAGGACGTGCGCACGGCGGCACGCAACAGCTGGCGCTGGAGCCGTGACCTGGCCTCCGAGGCCGCCGACCGCTGGACCATCCACCTGCCGCACGAACTCCACGAACAAATCAGCAGCCGCCTGAACGACCCTCGCTGACCACATCCAGCTGGGGTCACCAGACTCACCCGGTGGCCCCAGCTTGGCGGCCCCGGCCGCCACACAACGCCAATTGAGATCACCTCTTAAGACCGTGTCCTATATGGTGAGGCGTCGTTGACGTCGGTATGGGGCGGGGTACGTGGAGTTGGATTGTTCCGGACGGACTGTGGGAGATCGCGAAGCCGCTGATCCCGCCGTCAAAGGTGCGGCCGCAGGGCGGCGGAACGCAGGACACGCCTGATGAGACGCTGTTCGCCGCGATCATCTACGTGCTGGTCAGCGGCTGCGCCTGGCGGGCCCTGCCTCCCTGCTTCGGGATATCGAAGTCGACGGCCCACCGCCGGTTCCTGATCTGGTCCAGAGCCGGCCTTTGGGGCCGCTTGCACGAAGCCGTGCTGCACCAGCTCGACGACGCCGGCCTGCTCGATGTGACCCGTGTCGTCCTCGACACCGCCCACGTCAGGGCGAAAAAAGGGGCGAACTCACAGGTCCGAGCCCCGTGGACCGGGGCAAGCCGGGTTCCAAGATGCACGTCCTGTCGGACGCGAACGGACTGCCCCTGGTCGTCGGTGTCTCTGCCGCGAACGTCCACGACAGCGAGGGTCTGAAGCCCATGGTCGAGGGTCACCAAACGAGACACGACCCCCACAACGGTCGCCACTTCAAGCCCCAGCGCCTTCATGCGGACAAGGCGTACGACATCCCCCACCTGCGGAAATGGCTACGCGGCAAGCGCATCGGCGTGCGCATCGCCCGCAAGGGCATCGAGTCCAGCGAAAGCCTGGGCCGCCGCCGCTGGGTGATCGAGCGCACGATCTCGTGGCTGTCGGGCTATCGCAGGATCAGCCCCCGCTACGAGCGTCATCCCCGCAACTACCTGGCCTTTCTCGGTCTCGCCGCGGCCCTGTGCTGCTACAAGCGACTCGTCCGCCTCACCACATAGGACACGGTCTTAGTTATGTGGGGCTAGAAGATCGATGTTACGGCGATGTGACACACATCACACCGTGCGGGCAGTCAGGGGGTGGTCCGGCATTGCCGGGGCCCAACGCGCCCGGCCGACCCTCACCGCGACTCAGCAGGCGGAGTACCGAGGTCGGCAGGGCCGGCCCCGAGCGGGCGCCGCCCCGAACCGCGCGGCTACTCGGCGGGCAGCGATGGAACAACGGGACTCGGCGCGGGAGGGGCACAGGCGGAGGGGTGGCGCCCAGCCGGGAAACGGCGACACGCCGACGGCGTACGGCCGGGGCACGGGCGGGGCCACTACGGCCGAGGATCCCGAACTCGGCGAACGGGCGGCCTACACACCGGGCCGGAAAAAGGCCCGGGACGCGGCGACGGGCCGAGCGGCGGCAGGGCGCCACAGCAGGGCCATGAAGCGGCGGGACGGCGCGGCGGCGGGACCGCGGCGCGCCGGCACCGCAAAGCGGCCGCCGGCCTGGCGGCAGGCGTCGGCGAACGCCCAGCCGGTGTACTGGGTGCCGTGGTCGGTGTGCATGACCGCCCCGGTGAGGCTGCCGCGGGTCCGTTCGGCGGCTGTCAGGGCATCGAGGACGAGATCGGTTCGCATGTGATCCGCGACCGCCCAGCCGACGAGGCGGCGCGAGGCGAGGTCGATGACGGTGGCCAGGTAGAGGAACTTCCCTCCATCCAACGGGAGACAGGTGATGTCGCCGACGTACTTCGTGTTCGGTCCACTCGCGGTGAAGACGCGGCCGATCAGATCCGGGGCTTTCACCGCGGCCGGGTCCGCCACCGTGGTGCGGTGCCTGCGACGCAAGCGCAGACCCGCCAGGCCGGCCTGGCGCATCACGCGGGCGACCCGCCTGTGATTGACCCGCTCGCCCGCCTCGCGGAACTCGGCGGTGATCCTCGGGACACCGTAGGTGCCGTCCGACTCGCGGTGCACGGCCCGCATCCGTGCAGCGAGAGCGGCGTCGGCCGCCTGCCGGGCGGCCCGGCCCGCAGCAGTGCGGCGCCAGTAGCAGAAGCTCGAGCGGGCGATGCCCAGGATGGTGCACAGCCGCTTCACGCCGTAGCGGCGCTGGTGGTCGGCGACGCACTGGAAGCGGTTCACCAGCGCGTCTCCCCGGCGACATACTTCGCCGCCTTCCGCAGGACCTCGCGCTCTTCCTCCAGCTCCCGGACCTTCTTCCGTAGAGCGGCGTTCTCCGCCTCCAACGGCGTCGGTGGCTCGGCCGGCACTTCCGCCCGGCGCCTCCGAGGCCGACTCGCCCCGGCCGCCCGGACCCAGTTCCGCAGGGTCTCGGGATTGATCCCCAGATCGGCGGCGATCTGCCTGATCGTCGCCTCGGGCCGCGACTGGTAAAGCGCGACCGCGTCCGCCTTGAACTCCGGCGGATAGTGCTTCACGACCACGAGATGTCCGTCCTCAGATCCTGAGGATCCAGTGTCTCGTGTGTCCAGGATCAAGGGGCAAGGCCCACCTTCACCCATCGAGATGAGTCCTTGGGAGCCCCGAGTGACCACAGGAGACCGAGGGCGCCTCGGCCGGATCGTGCGCTCCGGTCACGCGGCCGCCGCACGATGCCGCGGCGGACGGTTGCCGTCTCGGCACGGGTGTTTCCCGTCCGGTGGCGGCATGGTGCAGCCTCCCCTCATGGGCGCCGCGCCGGAGGGCGCCCGACCGAGCAGACGACCGCGCACAGCACCGGAGGCACGCCATGACCGACACGCCCGCGCCCGATCAGCCCGCCGAGTTCTGGGAGGCCCGCTACCGCGACAGCGACCGGGTCTGGAGCGGCCGCCCGAACGAACTGCTCGTCAGGGAGGTGACCGGCCTGGCGCCCGGCACCGCCCTGGACCTGGGGTGCGGGGAGGGCGGCGACGCGGTCTGGCTGGCCTCGGCGGGCTGGCGGGTCACCGGGGTGGACATCTCGGCCACCGCGCTGGCGCGCGCCGCCCGGCACGCCGCCGAGGCCGGGGTCGGCGAGCGCACCTCGTGGGAACACCATGAACTGGGCCGGTCGTTCCCCGAGGGCTCCTTCGACCTGGTGAGCGCCCAGTACCTGCAGTCCCCGGTGGAGCTCGATCGGCAGGGCATCCTGCGCGGCGCCGCCGACGCCGTCGCGGACGAGGGCACCCTGCTGATCGTCATGCACGCGGGCTGGCCCTCCTGGGTGACGGAGCCGCCTTTCGACGCCGTGTTCCCCACCCTGGACGGCGTTCTGGACGAACTCTCGCTGCCCGAGGAGGAGTGGGCCGTCGAGACCCGGGAGACGGTCCGCAGGCCGGGTGTCTCCCCCGAAGGCGTCGACGGCTTCCGCGAGGACCATGTATGGCGGCTGCGACGGCACCGGGGCGTGGGCCGGAAGCGGATCCCGACGGCGGGATGAACCCGGATCGTGGCGCGCGGGGGCCCGGCGGGCGGGCGGTGGGCGGCGCAAGAGCCGCCGTTGCCGCAGGTCAGGGGGCCCGGCCGCCCACCGGCGCGGGTCCGGCGGTCCCCGCTGCCGGGCCGGACCGCGTCCTCCGGGCCGGTGGCCGGGCGGGGGCGGGTCCGGAACCTCCGGCCCGAGGCCGGGGCGTCAGCCCTCCGTGCGACGGCCGAGCGGCAGGAGGTACTGGAGGGGGTGGTCCAGGTCGTCCAGCCCGAACAGCTCCTGCGCCAGGTCGTCGTGGAAGCCGCCGAGCGGGGTGCCCGCCAGGCCCAGGGCGGTGGCGGTCAGCAGGAGGGTCTGGGTCAGGTGGCCGGCCTCCAGCAGGGCCAGCCGCAGGGCGCGCAGTCCGTACCGGCGGCGCAGCAGCCCCAGGTCGACGTAGACCCCCAGCAGGACCGGTGCCTCCTCGACGCCGATCCGGTCGGGGTCCTGCGGCGGGCGGGAGAAGTACGTCGACAGCGGAGTGACGTCCGCGACGGGCGGTACCGGGCCCACGGGCCGCAGGGTCCGGCGTTCGGGCACGCAGTCGTACGTGGCCGCCGGGAGGCCCGCCACGTCGAGGGCGAGCAGCCGCACCCGGGCCGTGTAGAGGGCCCCCGCACTCGGGTAGGGGCGGTGGTCCAGCGTGCGCGTGGTGCCGTCGGCGAGGCGCTGCTCCGAAGTGCTGCTGTGCGCCAGCGCGTTCCACAGCAGCGTGCCGAGCCCTTCGGCGTCCAGCGGCCCCCGGAGCGCGCCGCGCAGGGAGGTCCGGCCGATCAGCGCGGCGCGCAGCGACACCTCGGGCAGCGGGCCGGCCGGAAGGGGTACCTCCGGCGGGCCGGAGGCGCCCGCCGCGCCCAGGGGGAGCGCCGACGGCGGCAGGGGGCGCAGCGAGGAGTCCTCGTTGCGTCCGATCCGGAACTTGCTGCGTTCCAGGTACTGGAGGTCCACCGCGTGGTGCCCCTCGGGGAAGAACGACTGCGGGTCGTCGGTGTCCAGCAGCGTCCGGGCGGCGAGCAGGCACACCGCGCGTTCCTCGTCGGGGGTGACGCCGAGACGGTTGAACAGCATGTGCAGCTGCGACGCCCACACCCACGGCAGCACGGTGTCGGCCGCCCCCGCCCCGAGCTCGGCCCGCAGCCGTTCGTCGGCCTCCCGCACGCACCGGACCCACTCCAACAGCCACGGTTCTCCACTGCCGTCCCGCAGCGCCTCCCCCAGACTGCGCGCCCGCCGCCGCAGCGCCGTGCGCTGGGCCGCGTACACGGTGTGGACGCGGGAGTGCACCGCCGCGCCGGGGAGCAGCGCCACCTCGGTGACCCACCGCCAGCCGGACGCGTGGCGCCGCAGCCACCTCGTCGCCGCGAGCCGGTCCATGCCCAGGGCGTACGCCGTGGCGTGGGCGAGGTCGGCCGCGATCGTGAGGCGCGCGGCGCCGCCGGGCCCGCCCCGGAGCGTTCGCAGCGCCTCGACTGCCAGGCGGGAGGAGACGACGAACACCTCCTCGGCCGTGGGCAGGGCCCGCGGGCCGCCGTACCGGCCGGTCTCCGGTACGTACTCCACGGCGCGGATCTCCCCGTGGTGGGAGGGCCAGGGGCCGTCCGCCACCGCGGGCTGCTCCTTGGCGGCCCGCGCCAGGGCTCCCGGCAGTTCGGCGGCGGCGCCGGGGCCCAGCCCCCGCACCCGTACGCGCAGGTGCGGTCCGTCCTCGCCGTACCGGATGAAGAACCACTGCGCGGCCTGGCCGGAGGCGACCAGCCCGTCCAGGTGGGGGGCCAGCCACCCGGTCAGGAAGGCGTCGGTGTCCTCGGTGCCGGAGTGCAGGAACAGGTGGTGGCTGTGCCAGGTGTCGGTCGTCACGTGCGGCCCTCGTTCGGTGGGAAGGTGGACGGGAGGATGTGCGGGAGGGGCCGGCCGGGGAGCGGCCGGTGGGCCGGGCGCGGTGCCGGGGCGGGTGGGCGGTCAGGGGAAGGGATGCGGGTGGAGCGCCAGGTCGCGGTGGCGCAGGGGCCGGGAGGCGCGGCCGAGCCGGTGGGGGACGTGCAGGAGCCGGGGCAGCCCCCGCGTGCGGTGGTTGACGTGCCCGAAGGTCATCGGCAGGGAGCCGGGCACGATGACCTTCGCCCCGTACAGGCCCAGGCGGTCGCGCAGTCCCGGCTCGGTCTGGTCGACGGCGATGACCTCGAGGTCCGCGTCCGCCAGCCGGGCGACGGCTGACGCGAGCAGGGCGCTCAGATCGGTGACCGGCTCCGGCGCGCCGGGCCAGACGGCGGCGACCGGCCGGGCGGGCGTGTCGCGGAACAGGAAGTCCAGGCGCGGCCCCGCCTCGGGAAGGGTGTTCACCCCCACGTGGTCGTCGAGGGTGACGACGAGGTCCGGCCGGTCCAGCATGGGCCGCAGTCGTTCGGGGTCGCGGGGCCGCCCGTCGGCGGTGGCACGGTGCGGGGACTCCAGGACGTTGGTGACGACTTCGGCGACCGCCGACCGGATGGCCGTGCGGGGGTCGTGGTGCGCGCCGGCGGCCAGGAACATCCGCGGCGCCCGCGGATGGGTGCCTTCGTAGCGGCAGACGGCCACGACCGCCGGGATCCCGAAGTCGTTGGTGGCATCGAGGAGGAGGAGCCGGTAGCCGAGGAGCGCCGCGCGGTCGGTGAGCAGCGCGGTGTCGGGGTCGTCGGCCGGCGGCTCGACCCGAGGAAGGGGCGTGGCCCCGTACCACGCCATCAGGAAGGCGTCGCGCTCGGCGACCTCGAACAGGCCGTAGAGCGTCGCCTCCTCCAGGCTGTTGCCGAGCCCGCAACCGTTGGACGACTCGTAGACCACGCGCGTGCCGCCGCCCGGTACGTCCCAGTACGCGACGTGCTCCGGTACGGCGACGGGCCGGCCCCGTGTGAGCGACCAGCCGTGCACCCAGTCCAGTTCCAGCGCGGGGTCGTACGGCACCGTCCGTGACGCCGGGTGGCCGTGGAAGGCGGGGTCGGGCAGCCCCAGCCGCCGCGGGTCGACCGCCCTGTCGGGTCCCAGCGCGGCGAAGGGCGCGCGCAGGACGGTGCGACGGCCGGTGGGGCGCATGCCCACGTACCGCTCGACGCTCTCGAAGAGGGCCACCCGCTCGCTGCCGGCGAAGTCGCCGGCGCGGCCGTATCCGCCGTCGTCGAGCGGACGTCCGTCGGTCACGAACGCCGTCGTCAGGCAGAACGCCGAGACCTCGGAGCGGAACAGCCGGCGCACCGGTCCGAAGCGCTCGTCGTGCAGCGCCGCGCGCAGGTCCTCGGCGCCGGTGCGGTCGTTGGCGCCGCGCAGCACCGCCGGGTCGGCCACCGGCCGCGGGCCGGCCGGGAGGGGGCCGACCGAGTCGGCCGAGTCCTCCGGCAGGGGGCGGCAGACCGCGCAGCCGCCGATCGGGCGGACCCGGTGGGTGGACCAGGTGGCGCGCCCGTTGTGCACGACGTGGACGGTCGCCGTCGCGGCGGGAGCGGCCGGTGTCGTCGGCGGCGCCTCCTCCAGCAGGTCGAGGGCGAGGGCCCCGACCGCCTCGCCCAGGGCGGGCGCCGGCACCCCGCCGAGCGTCAGCGCCGGGCTCTGCCAGGGCACCCGGCCACCCGCCGTGGCCAGACGCTGGTGTTCCGAGCAGCACAGGCACGCGGCGGCCGCCGGCCCGAGCACCGGTCCGACCACGGACAGCGCCCCGTCGAGGCGTACGGGAACCATGGTCACCGGATGGGCGAGCGCGTGGCGGCTCAGCTCCTCGGCGAGTCCCCGTGTCCACCGGGTCAGCAGGACGACGACCCGTCCCGCGGTGGTGGCCAGCGCGGTGTCCGGGTCGAGGACCGGCACGGGCAGCGGGCCCAGCGCCTCGTGCGGGTCCGGCGCCTCGTGCGGCTCCAGGGTCTCGTGCGGGTTCGGTGTCATCGCTGGTCCCCTCCCACCGCGAGCACGGTGAAGCCGAACGCGCGCAGCAGCGCGGCGAACTCCCGCGCTTCGGGGGCCGCGGGGAGGGCCTCCCGGTCGTGCAGGCCGGTCAGCGTGCGCAGGGTGCCGCGCAGGGCCGCTTCGCGGGCGGCGACCTCGGTCAGCCAGCCGGTGGTCCAGCGGTTGTCCTCCCAGGGCGCGGGCCGGGCCCCGGCCACCGCCGACGGGGCCGCCGAGCCGCCCGGCGCGCACGGGTCCGTGACGGCGGCACCCTGGCGGGCGGCGCTGACGGCGGCGGTGGCGGTGAGCGCGGCGAAAGCCGCCGCGTCGCCCGGAGTGGCCTCGACGGCCCAGCCGAGCCCTGACCCCGGTTCCGCGGCCGGATCCGGCACCGGCCCCGGATCCGGCCGACCGGTGTCCGCGAGCACCACGGCCCGGTACGCCTCCCGGTCCCGGTCCAGGCGGATCACCTCCATGCGGGCCCGGACGCCCAGGCGTTGCGTCAGCGTCGCCCACCAGTGGCGGGCCTGCGGATGGCCGAGCCAGACGGCCTCCGGCAGCGGACCGCTCACCGGACCGGGTGCGCCCGGGCCGGCGGCCCGGCGAAGGGCCCGCCCCCAGGCGTGGTCGGGGTTCGCCCCGACGACGTACCGGACGGTGGGGTCCGCGCCCGCCAGGCCCAGCTCGGCCGCCCGGCAGAACGCCTCCAGGCGGGCGAGGTCCAGGCGCGGCGCCCCGGCGACGACCGTCTCGGAGCGCGGCGTCCGTACCGCGCCGCCCGGAAGGTCGCAGGAAGCCAGCGGTACGGGCAGTTGCCGCAGCGCTCCGGGGAGGGGCGCGGGGCCCGTGCCGATGTGCTCCGCGCCGAGCGCGACCGCCCGGTCGAGCGCCTCCGCCAGGCTGCCGGCGGGCTCCAGGGGGGTACGGCGGTCCGGATCGATCCGGTCGGGCCCGAGCCAGTTGCGGTACTCGGCGCGCGGCGGTCGCGCGCCGGCCACCAGCACGGCGGGCAGCCCGGGCAGCAGCCGGTGGTCGTCACCTTCGTCGGCGGGGTCGGGCAGTCCGCCCGCCGCGCACAGGAGCCGCTGGGCCGCCGCCGCGGCGAGCAGCGGGACGAAGGAGGCGGGGAGAGGCCCGGACGCCGGGGCGGTGGCGGACCGCGGCGGGGCCGCGGCCCCCCGCGGGTGGGGGGCCGTCGAGGCGCCGGTGCCGGCGGCCAGCCGGGCCGACAGGGCGCGTGCGTCCGCCGCGGCCTGCTCCGGGCTGCCCGGGGCGGTGACGAACCCCAGGCCGCCGTGCACGCCCGCGGCCACCGCGCGCGGCGGGCCGTCACCGCCGGCGATGCGCAGGAGGACCAGCCCGTCGGGCAGGGCGGGGGTGACGGCGTACGCCACCGTCACCCCGCCACGGCGCAGCGCCCGCCCGGCGGCGCCGGCCAGGTCGTCCGGGGTGGGTGGGGGCGCGGCCGCCCCGAGGCGGTCGTACGGCGGCCGGCCGGCGGGAGCACCCGAGACGACCTCCACCCGCGTCGCCGCGAGGACGGCCGCCGCCGTGGGCGGCCGCTTCGCCGACGCCGCGAGCCAGCCCGCCGCGGGTCCGGCGGGCTCCGCCACGAGCAGGTCGTGTTCCAGGAGTTGACCGACCACCGTGTCCACGGCCTCGCGTAGGGCGGTGCCCGGCTCCGCCTGCCGCAGGGGACCGGTCAGGCGGCCGGTGCGCAGCGGCTCTTCCAGAAGCCGCCACAGCCGGGGCAGCGCGGCGCTGCCCTCCAGGGTCACGCTGCCCCGCCGCCCGCGCAGGTGCAGGCCGTTGTGCAGGGGGGTCACGGCGACCCCGGGGCGCAGCCGCCACGGCAGGGGCGAGCCGTCCCGGTGCGCGTCCGTGCCGGAGGCGGCCGGGGCGGGCGTCCCGTCCGTCATGAGCGACCCTCCACCGCGTCGATGACCGCCCCGACCCGCTCCCGCCAGTCGCAGCCCGTCAGGCCCGGGACCGTACGGATGACCAGGTACGCGGCGAGGTAGCGCTCCAGCGGCCGGACGTCGCAGATCGCGAAGAGCCGGTACAGGGCGTTGGTGCAGGCCCGGTAGACGAGGTAGTCGGGGCGGCTCCACATCGTCCCGCGCGGGTCCGAGCGGCGCAGGAGCCGGTGGAACTCGCTGTAGCGGGTGCGGACGTCCTGGTTCCAGCGCTCCATCGCGGCGGCGTCGCCCGTCGCCGCCGCGCGCACGCGGTACTCGAGCGGGGAGCCGTGCAGGTCCGCCCCCGCGTCGTGACGGCTCTGCGCGAGGTCCCAGGCCGCGGCCGACCACGCGGCCCACGCCCTTTCCCACGCCAGGGCGCCGCCCTCCGCGATCCGGCCGACGAGCGCGGTCACCACCTCGCCCGCGCTGTCCCAGCGACGGGCGAACCCGTCCCGCAGCCGCCCGTCCGGGTCGGCGTGGACCAGGAAGTCCTCCAGGTGGGAGACGTACGAGTAGTGACCGCCGGCGAGTCCCCCGGGGTGGGCCGCCGCGTGGGCGGCGAGCGCCGCGACGGCGAGCTGGACGCGGGCCTGGGCGCTGTTCCCGTGCGTGCCCAGGAAGGCGGTGCCGGCGCGCAGCGCGCCCAGCCCGCTGCGCAGCAGGTCGTCCCGGAGGGCCACACCGTCGGCGCCGAGCAGACCGTGCAGGGAGGTGCGGTCGACCGGTTCGACGCGCACGGTGTTGTCCGCCACGATCGGGCCGTAGGGCGGGGCGACGAGTTCGACGCGGCCCGCTTCCGCGGCCTGCGCGAGCAGTTCGTCCTCTCCGAGGTCACTGTGGGAGGGGTGGTCGCGGACCCAGTCGCGCAGGACGCGGGCGGCGTCCCGCGCGGCCGGGCGGACGCTCTGCGCGGGGCCTTCGAGGCGCAGCCGCACGTGGGGGCCGTGCAGCCAGTGCCGTTCGACGTGTGCGGCGAGGCCCCGACCCACCTGGGCTTCGGCGAGCGGGAGCACCGCCTCGCGCAGCAGCGGCGCCTTGACGGGCTGGTGGTAGTAGGCGACGACGTCGAGGGAGGTGGTCGTCCGGGACGGTCCGGCGGGCACGGTCTTCTCCTCGGCTCTCCGGTTGCGGCGGGTCATGACGGGCGGCGGGGGCGGTAGGTCTCCAGGACGAGTTCCACCGCCCGGGTCGGCGTGGCCGATCCACCGGGCGCGGGCAGCGCCTCCTCCAGGACCACGCCGTCGGGGTGGCGGGAGAGCCACTTGGCCAGGCAGCGCAGGTGCAGCGCGTTGCCCAGATCGACGAACTGCGGCTTCGGGCAGCTCAGTTGCGTCAGGAAGTCGTCGGCCGCGCGGCCCGTCGGCGCCGTGACGACGGGGTGTAGGAAGACCTGGTCGGGCAGGGCGAGCAGGGCCCGCCACCGGGCGGCGGCCTCTACCGGGACCGTCCCGGCGGCGGCCAGTTCCTCGCGCAGCGCGCGCACGACGCCGGACGGCAGGACCCAGCGCCGGCGGAGCAGGACGACGTGCCGGTGGCGCAACCGGGGGGTGCGCACCACGGATCCGCCCGGGGCCCGCACCGTGTGGTGGGGCACGAGGGAGCGGAAGTCGACCATGCCGTGAGGGTGGTCGGACAGATGGGCCGCGATGCGGCGCGGGAGCATGATCGGGGCGAGGAAGCCGGGGTACAGGACGTCCAGGACGTCACCGGTGTCCCGGATCCCGAACCGCACCTGGTCGGTGGCCTCGTCGTGGAAGAGCTCCAGTTCGTCCTCCGCGATCGATGCCGCCCCGCGGTCGGGGCCGATCTCGTCGGGGACGAGGAGGGGATGGAGGTTGGCGTTGAAGCCGTTCACGGGACGGATCTGGGCGACACGCTCCCCGGCCCCGTGCCCCAGACCGCGACGGATCTGCCGCGCCACGCCCTCGGCGGCCCGCGGGTCGAGGGCGTCCAGGAAGCGGCTGGTGAAGCGCCCCCAGCCGCCGTAGACGTGGTTGACGCAGAGCAATCCCCCGGCCGGGTCGCGCTGCAGGAAGTACGCGTAACTGACGGGCCGTTCCACCGTCCAGCGCGGCAACCGCGCCGCCAGGCCCCGGACGAGGTCGGGCGGCAGGACGACGTCGTCGTCCGGCCCGGGTGCCGGTGTCCTGGTGGCCGACGCCTCCCGTACGGCGCCGGCGACGTCCTCGCGCAGGGCGGCGAGTTCGGCACCACCGGTGGGGAACGCGGCGCTGTCCTCCCGGCGCAGGGCGGCGACGCGCCCCGCCCGCTCCCACGCCGCGGCGACGTCGGCGCCGAACTCCCACGGGTGGGCGCAGCGTCCGCCGCGGCCGTACCGCTCGACGAAGCGGTCCCGGGCGACGCGCCGCACGAGGTGGCCGAGGTCGAAGAGTTCGGCGAGGGCGGTGACCTCGCCGAGCGCCTCGTGGTCGGCGGAGCCGACGAAGCCGTCGAGTCGCAGCGCTCCCGGGGCGACGACGTCCTCGGACAGGAGGTTCAGCGGAGCCGACCCGGCCGGGACGGGGCGACCGTTGTCCGCGAGCAGCCCGGTCCAGCGGTGCGCGAGCTCGGTGAGCACGCGGGGGCGCTCGTGAACCGGGGCGGCGGGGAACCGGGCGACGAGCGCCGCCAGTTCGTCGATGCGGTCCGCCTGGGCGATGTCCTCGGCGCGGGTGCTTCCTCCGGCGTCGGCGCCGTCCTCGCCGTGGGCGGCGTCCACGGCGTCGGCCGTGCCGAGGGTGCGCAGCCACGCGGAGAGGCGCGCCAGGGGGTCGGCGTCCTGGGGCGGCACCGGATCGGTGGGCACGAGGAGACCGGCTTCGGCGAGGCGGTCCAGGAAGGCCGTGGCGGCGGCGAGGTTGCCTTCCCCGCGGTCCTCGCCTTCCGCGCGGCTCGCGTTCCCCGCACCGGGCGCGCGGGGCAGGGCTGAGGCGAGCGCCAGGGCCAGTTCGTGGAGCGGGGCGGGGGTCCGGGCACGGTCGGTGAGCAGGCGCAGGGGGCCGCCGAAGGCCACCTCCACCTCGTCCTCGTCGGTGACGAGGTACCGTCCGCCGGCGAAGGCGGTCCGGCTGCGCGCGTACGTGGCGCGGCCGTCGGTGATCCGGGCGGTGCTGGTGATGCGGTGGGGGCGTGCGGCACGGCGGTGCGGCCGGTCCAGGAGGGCGGCGGTGAGGGCGGCCGTGAGCGTGCGGTTGACCGTGACCGTCGCGTGCAGCGGGCCGTCGAGGAGCGCCTCGTGCCCCCAGGGCCGCACGTGCGGCCGTGGCGCCGGGGACTGCGGCAGAGGGCCCCAACCGACGGCGGTGAACCAGGACAGAGGGCTGGTCTTGGTGCTGGCCCTCAGGGCGTAGCGCAGCACGTTGGGTTCTTCCTTGCGCGCCTTCCGGTCGTCGGTGCCCCTGCCGGCACGTTCGAGGGCGCGGAGCAGGCCGGCGCTGGTGAGGGCGACGGCGCGGGCCAGGGCCGGCTCCCGGCACAGGGCGGCCAGGGCCGAGCGCTCGGCCGCGAGGGCACGGGGGACGGCGAGGTCCAGCTCGCGGAGCAGAGCGGCGCGGCGCTCCCGCAGGGTGAGCCAGCGGGTGAGCCGGGGCAGCCGCCCGGGCAGGTCGCCGAGCCGGGCCAGGAGGGCGGGCCGTGGGGTGCGCCCGTTGTGCACGGTGCGCCGCAGCGGCAGGACGACGTCCCGGTGGAAGTCCTCCGGGTGGCCGTCCCGGCTGGCGTACAGGTCGTCGCAGAGGGGGTGGGAGAGGGCCGCGAGTTGCCCGTCCAGCTCCGTCAGGCGGCCGATCAGCGCGCGGAACCCCGCTGCGGCCGGTGTCTGGGGTGGATGGGCGAGCACGGTGGCGCGGACGAGCGCGTACGGCGCCGAGTGCACGAGCCGGTCGGCGGTGTGCGGGTCGGTGCCGGCGGCGGCCTCCACGTCGGCCTTCTCGACGTACGGCATGCGAATCCCCTCTCCCTTTCGTCGTGCGAGCCCGCCGCGGGGGGGGCCGCGCCGGGG